>CADBPP010000287.1 GCA_902796565.1 uncultured Eubacteriales bacterium
ACATCCCTTGACGGGCCTAAAGAGATCTGCGACATCAACCGCGGCGAAGGGTATTACGAACGCACTTACGCCTCCATTGAAAAAGCAAGGCAGCGCAGAAGGGACACCGGAGTCATCTGCACCCTCACCGGGGAGAGCCTTCCGCATCTTAAGGAGATAATGGAGTTTTTCCGGGACCGTTCCCTGACACCGGTACTGCACTGTGCGGTAAAAGCTCTCGGAAAAGACGATGATCCGTCCTCTCTTACACCGGACGAGTTCGCAGATGCCGTGATCCTGATCTATGAATGGTACATACGAAACCGCAAATATATCCGGATCCCCACACTTGACCACTACGTGGCGGCCCTGATACACGGAGAAGCAGGCGTCTGCACCATGAGCGAATGTCTGGGGCTGTTCTGCGTGATAGGTCCCACAGGTGATATAACATCCTGCCAGAGGTTCGCGGGCATGGAAGGCTATCGTCTCGGGAACATATTTGACGATCCTTCACTGGAGGAACTTTTCTCCGCCCCCGCAGCTTTAAAGCAGAGGGAAAGACAGATTAAGGCTGCACAGGAGTGTTCCGAATGCCGGTATCTTAATATCTGCCACGGGGGATGCTGGTACAACGCGGTATCCTCCGGCGACGGTATCACAGACCCCCTCTGCGGAGCATACATGAAGATATACTCTTTCCTGGAGGAGAAGCTGTCGGAGGAAGCCGTATCGGAGGAGAACCTCAGGGCCCTCAGGAGCCATCCCTTCAGGATAAGGGAACATCCCCTGCTGAAAAGCGGTAAGTATATTTCCCTTGCGGACAGTGTCCATCCTTCGATGATCGCGGAAAATGCCAGAAACGTTCTTGCCTACAGGGAGATGGCAAGGACCGGAGATCCAGCTGAATGCGCGGAAAAACTCGTCAGGGACGGCATCACCTCGGACACAGAAAGGACCCGAAGCGCCCTTGAAACGATCACGGAAGAGATAAACAGGCAGAGAAGCAATCTCAATAACTGCTACCTGCACGTCACAGCCCGCTGCAACCTCAGATGCACTCATTGCTACGCGGAAGCGGGAGAGACCGGAGATGAGATGGATATCGCAGATATCTCGAAACTGTCCGAAGAAGCCCTTGGACTGCATTTCAGGCAGATCGTCATGACCGGAGGTGAACCTCTCCGTCACGGGAGAAGAAAGGAGCTGCTTTCCCTTTGCCGTTCTCTGAGGCATAGGGGATCCAACATTGTGCTCAGAACAAATCTAACAGGTGTATTTACCGATGATGAGCTGAAAGACATAGCGTCATCCTTTGACCAGGTGGCGGTGAGCGTCGACGGCAACAGGCAGACCCACGATCTGAGGCGCGGCGACGGCACATATGACAACGTTACAGCCAATATCGAAAGATACATGTATCTGAGCTGTGAAATGACGGACGCGGCGGAAATGTCCCTTGCATGTGTGATGGACTCACAAAGCATAAATTCCGATCCCGGTAACTCTGTGAGAGAGCTCGCAAGAAGGCTCGGGATACCGAGGATACGCTTCAAAAGCCTTCTTCCCCTCGGCAGGGCGGCATCCATGGAAGGAGGAGTCATCTGCGAGGGCATGAATGACTATGAGGAGCCCCTGGAAATGCTGAGGATGCCCTTCAGGCCCCTTGTCTCCTGCGGAATAGGTGAAAACATATATATCTGCCCGGACGGAGGATCCTATCCCTGCTACGCCTGGCAGACTGAGAATTCATACCTCGGAAACGTATGCCGTGAGGGTCTCGGCACAGTTCTGGGAAAGGACGTATTCACCCGTCTGAGAAGATGCACCGTCGACACGATAGAAAAATGCAGGGAATGCGAATACCGCTACATATGCGGAGGAGCATGCAGGGCATGGGGCAACAGAAATGAAACAGCCCCCAACGCGGCTCCGCCCGAGTGTGAACATCTGAAAAGAAGGGCATCATCCCTGTTGGATGCGGCCATGGGATATCTGAACGAATCCTAAGGAGGAAAATAAAGAAAAAAAGACAGAAACGGG
>CADBPP010000288.1 GCA_902796565.1 uncultured Eubacteriales bacterium
AAAAAAACCTGCATGAAATGCAGGAACGATGTCATGGTTGCGGGGGGAGGACTCGAACCTCCAGCCTCCGGGTTATGAGCCCGACGAGCTGCCAATTGCTCCACCCCGCGATAGCTTCTTTATTATATACCCTTAAAATGCCCAAGTCAACCGCATAAGGCATTTTAATGAAAGGTTAACCGTTGGGCCCGATCACATGCCGGTGGTATATTTTTCCAGCAATTCTCTTACGGCACGGATAAATCCGTCGCATCCTTCCGGAAAGACCTGGTAGGAGTAAAAGCTCCTGTATGTGCCGTCCGTGAAATCGATGCCGGCACTGACAGTCGGGGCGTCAAGGGCGATGAATTCGCTGTCGGGCAGATCTCCCCAGTCCTTCACGCCGTAACTGATCACCAGCTCCTCTATCTCACGAAAGAGAGCGGGATCCGCCTTTATGGTCCTTTTTACGGTCTTTGCGTTCCAGGCCTTCTTTTCTTCCATCCGCACCAGGATGTATCCCTTGTCGGTGTTCTCCGCTGTGATCTCCAGGGATCCTCCGTCCATTCCCCCGCCGGTGGAAAAGTATGTTCTTTTTATCGTACCGCTGTAGGGCACGTAGGATGAGAGCCTCCTGTATTCCCGCAAGAGTCCGATCCCCCAAACTGCAGCCAGGACCGCGGCGGCCGCTATCAGCAAAATGAGCATCATTTTCCCTGTACCTTTCATATCCTTCTCCCGTTTAACATATGATACCATTTAACACGGATGTTTTCCAGTAAAAAAGCCAAGCTGCGGTCTCCGTTAAAGAAAACAGGCACATCAGGCTTCCGGGTGAGGTCCACAGGATGCTTTCCCGAATAAAATAAAGCAAAACGCCGTTTATAATTAATAAAAAACGCTTGACTTGAAAATACTGTTGTAATATAATCGATTAAACTTTCAAGAGGGAGAAGTCCATGAGCACAGCATCGGCCATTACGAGCCCGGATATAACAATATGTTCCGTCATCAGCGGACTTCTTTGGAATGCATCAAACCGTATCGCAGGCCTTTTCAGAGGCTTTTATTATTATGTCTTTTATTACTTTTACGGAATAAAGACACATAACTGACGGGCTGAGACCTGGGATACATCAAAACAACATTTGATTAACTGGGAGTCAGCCGTCAGGCAGGCTCCTTTTTAATAAAACTATTATAATCAAGATGGGAGAACACCAATGAAAAAAGCTTTATCCATTCTCTTATGCGTATTGCTGCTCCTCAGCGTATGCGCGTGCGGATCCTCCGGAGAAAAGAAGGACGATACCGACAAGACCTTCAAGATCGGCGTCATCATCCTTCTGGACCATCCCGCCCTCCAGGCAGCCTGCGACGGCTTCCTCGCCGGACTGGATGAACTGGGGATCAAATATGAGGCGGACATCCAGAACGCTCAGGGAGAGCAGACCGTATGCGCCACCATCGCCACGAAGTTCGTCAATGACGGCGTGGACCTGATCTTCGCTATCGCGACCCCCGCCGCCCAGGCAGTCGCACAGGCTACTGACACCATCCCGGTACTCGTTACCGCCGTTACCGATCCCGAGAGCGCAGGACTTGTCAATTCCAATGAGAATCCCGGCACCAACGTTTCCGGCACCAGCGACATGAACCCGATAGAGGAACAGACCACACTGCTTCAGAAGCTCGTTCCCAACGCGAAGACCATCGGTATCCTCTACTGCTCCAGCGAGGACAATTCGATCCTCCAGGAGAAGCTGGCAAGGCAGGCTCTTGAAGCAAAGGGATTCGAAGTCCTCGACTTCACAGTCGCAGACTCCGGCGAAGTCCAGTCAGTGACCCAGTCCATGGTGGGCAAGGTCGATGCGGTATACATCCCCACGGACAATGTCATCGCCAGTTCTATGAGCGCCGTTTCCGTCATCCTCAACCAGGCGGGCATCCCCTCAGTCGTCGGTGAAGCCAACATGGTCGACAACGGAGGCACAGCGACCTACGGCATCAACTACTTCAACCTCGGAAAGCAGACCGCCATCATGGCCAAGCAGATCCTGGTGGAGGGAGCCGACATCAGCACGATGCCCATCCAGTACTCACCCGAGGAGGATCTTGAGCTTTCACTGAATCAGGACGCGATGGATGCGATGGGTCTTACTCTGGACCTCGAATAATCAGAACCGTTCCTGACCGGCACAGCCGGATAAAACCTTCTCCGCACAGGGCTTTGGCCCTCTGCGGAGAGTTCCGAAGGAGAAAGCCATGAGCTTCAATTTTACTTCATTTATAAACTCATGTCCGGGAGCCCTGGCGCAGGGAATACTCTGGGGCATCATGGCCACCGGAGTGTTTATTACTTTCGTAATACTGGATTACGCCGACCTTACCGTTGACAACAGCTTCTGCACGGGCGGTGCGGTATGCGCGATGCTGATACTCGGGGGGGTGTCTCCCGCCCTGTCGCTCATCTTCGCATTCCTCTCCGGGACCCTGGCGGGAATGATAACAGCGCTTCTTCATACGAAGCTGAAGATCCCAGGGATCCTTTCCGGAATCCTTACCCAGCTGGCGCTGTATTCCATCAACATGAGGATAATGCAGAGGGCCAACGTCTCGCTCCTCAAGGCCTCCACCGTCATCTCACTGAAGAACATCCCCCGTTCGATCATGATCGGGGCGGGCTTTATGGTGGTCCTGATCGCGGTACTGTACTGGTTCTTCGGCACGGAGATCGGTTCAGGCATAAGAGCCACGGGAAACAACGCCAGGATGGCGGAAGCACTGGGGATCAACACCGACACCATGAAGATCATCGCCCTTATGATGAGCAACGGCTTCGTAGCCCTTTCGGGAGGACTGGTGGCTCAGTATCAGGGCTATGCGGACATCAACATGGGCCGCGGCGCCATAGTCATAGGACTGGCCAGCGTCATCATAGGCGAAGTCATTTTCGGAAAGAATATCAACTTTGCCGTAAGGATCTTCTCGACCTTCATAGGCTGCGTCATCTATTACCTCATCATCACCCTGGTGCTGCAGGCAGGCCTCAACACCAGCGACCTGAAGCTCTTCAGTGCCATAGTGGTCGCGGTAGCCCTTGCCATACCGGCGCTGAAAAAGGGCAAAGTCAAAGGGGGTGACAGATAATGCTTCAGCTGATAGACGTCAACAAGACATTCAATCCGGGGACCGTGAATGAGAACCACGCCATCAAGGATTTCTCCGTCACCATAAATGACAACGACTACATTTCCGTGATAGGAGGAAACGGAGCGGGAAAATCCACCATTCTGAACCTTATCAGCGGCGGGCTCATCCCCGACAGCGGCAAGATACTCTTCGACGGCAGCGATGTGACCCACATGCCGGAACACACCAGAGCAAAGTACATAGGAAGGGTGTTCCAAGATCCCATGATGGGCACGGCCGCCGACATGATCATCGAGGAGAACCTGGCTCTTGCCTTCAGAAGAGGCAAAAGAAGGGGCCTCAGATGGTACATCACCGAAAAGGAAAGACAGTCCTACCGCGATATGCTCGCGGAACTGGACCTGGGTCTGGAGGACAGGCTCGATTCAAAGATCGGCCTTCTCTCCGGCGGCCAGAGACAGGCTGTGACCCTTCTGATGGCCACCATCAATGATCCGGCCCTGCTGCTTCTTGACGAGCACACAGCGGCTCTTGACCCCAAGACGGCCATAAAGGTCATGGAGCTTTCCCACAAGATCATCCAGGAAAAACACCTTACAACACTGATGGTCACCCACAACATGAAGGACGCCATCACCTACGGGAACAGGCTCATAATGCTGGACAAGGGCAGGATCGTCCTTGATATATCCGGCGATGAAAAGAGCAGGCTCACCGTCAACGAACTGATCGAAAGATTCTCCGCCTCATCCGGAGGGGAGCTGTCGGACGACGCGCTGCTGCTCTCATGATGATATGCACACAAAAAGAGGTCTCATAACAGAGACCTCTTTTTTGATGTCTTTTTTACTTCATCTGGAACCCGTGCTCCTCGAATACCTTTTTCAGTTCATGGTTCACCA
>CADBPP010000289.1 GCA_902796565.1 uncultured Eubacteriales bacterium
CTTCCCAGCAGGAAAAAAAGCAGACATCCGATGACCAGTATCCTGTCCCATATGTTTTTAATCTTCATCTAAATCTCCGTGAAGTCAGATTTATAACTTCTCGCATAATACATCAGCTATCCGCTTGCTTGCGAATCCGTCGCCGTACGGATTAGATGCATTACTCATCTTTTTGTATTCCGTTTCGTCAGTAAGAAGCTTTTTAAACTCAGAATAGATCACTTCTTCTTCGGTACCGACCAGTTTTAATGTACCTGCAGCTACACCTTCCGGCCTTTCTGTTGTGTCCCTCATTACCAGCACTGGTTTTCCGAGGCTGGGAGCCTCTTCCTGAATTCCGCCGCTGTCTGTAAGAATGAGATACGAAGCATCCATAAAATTATGGAAGTCAAGCACATCAAGCGGTTCTATAATATGAAAACGCTCATCGTCTCCGAAAATATCCTTTGCCGTCTGCCTCACCACCGGATTCATGTGAATCGGATAAATAACCTTTACATCCGGTGTTTCATCGACAATTCGCTTGATCGCGCTGAACATATGCCGCATTGGAATGCCTAGGTTTTCCCTCCTATGGGCAGTCAGCAATACAAGACGGCTCCCTTTTGCCCAATCCAGTTCCGGATGAGTGTATTCTGAACGAACCGTTGTTTTCAGTGCATCGATGGCCGTATTGCCCGTAACGTATATATTTTCCGCCTTACGTCCTTCGTTCAGAAGATTCTGTTTAGAAAGTTCTGTCGGGGCAAAATTGAATTCTGAAACGATACTGACTGCCTGCCTGTTAAATTCCTCCGGGTACGGGGAATAGATGTTATGGGTACGCAGCCCTGCTTCTACATGTCCCACCTTGATCTGAAGATAGAAACAGGCAAGAGCAGCCGCAAAAGTGGTCGATGTATCGCCGTGAACCAGGACCACATCCGGTTTCTCTTTTTCAAGTATCGGCTTGATGCCCTGAAGAATGCTGACAGTTACATCAAAAAGAGTCTGCCTGTCCTTCATGATTGAAAGATCATAATCAGGCACTACCTCAAATATTTCCAGCACCTGATCCAGCATCTGTCTGTGCTGCCCGGTTACGCATACCAGCGTCTGCAGATCTTTTCGCTGTCTTAATTCCTTAACCAGCGGGCACATTTTAATTGCTTCCGGCCTCGTACCAAAAACAAGCATAACCTTTCTCATCAAATATCCTCCATAAAGCATCTCTTCTTTTTAATTATGTGTTTCTGCGCATTACATCTTTCAGCACTTCACACGCCGCATTTTCTCTCGCCTGCCATGAGCTGTCCCGTAAAAACAGTTCCTGCTGCTCCCGGCCGTATTTAATCTGACAGTTTCCGTCAGCCAGTTTTTGTATTATATCATTGTACTCATCATTTGTGTGATAGAACATTACAAAATCTCTGAACCGTTCGATCTCTTTGTATCCAATACTGATGATCGGCTTCCCAAATCCTATATATTCATATAATTTGACAGGATCCACAGCCAGCGTGATATCATTCAGAATAAAAGGCATAATGAGCCCATCCATGTCCCGTATATTTTCATAAATATTGCTGTGCTCCACAATACCATGGAAAATAAGCCCCGCATGCTCAGGCACATCACAGGCAACCGGTCCCCAGAAATGATATTCCAGCTGCGGATACTTCTCAAGGCTTTCGAGCAGAAGGGGAAAATCGATCCATTTTGATATGGTTCCAACATATCCCAGCCGTATCTTCCCGTTCCCCGTTGTTTTTCTTTCTGCCGCCTCAGGAGAATACACAGTCCCCTGCCTGTATCCATTTCGGATAAGGAATACCTTGTTCCTGACTGTTTCCGGCAGATGATCCCGCAGATGCTGACTGGACGCAAACACCACATCCGCCCGTCTGAGCAAAGAGAAATGATATTTCTCCATCCTCTTCTTCACGACCGGATCTGCTTCCAGCGCAACTACATCATCCATATAATCATATACAACGATTCCCGTATAGTCCTTCGGAACGAACCTAAAATAGAGAGGCGTGCTGAGCCACACCACATCATAGTCATATATATTGCCAATGTACCGTTTATAAACAAAATCACCCAGACGCCTCAGCAGGGCATTTTTCTCCTGAAGCGGAATCTGCGGCACCCCTTTACACTGGCCCGGCTTCTCCGTATTCTTCTGCGCCTTCCATGTTCTGATCAGAAACTGCGGATACAGCACCTTTACGGCAAAGTCATTTTCCAGTTCCAACGCCATAAAATGCGGCCGCTGCGCGATCCAGTTCCAGTCGACCTGCATGAAATAGAGCATAGATGGTTTTTTATCCGAAAGGATTTCCTTCAGATAAATGTCTGCTGATTTTTTTGTTTCTTCCATTATGAATTTCATTCTGCGGCGTTCACTGCCGAGGCTTCTTTTTGTTGCTGTTCCGCTTTCATGCAGCACCCTGACAGATGGATCATAAAGGATGGTATACCTCAGGCGCTCACACCTGTGCGTCAGCAGATACTCTTCATAATAAAAATGCGTTTCCGGTTCAAATGCGTTTTCCTCTTCTTTCACAAAAGAAGGAGTAAAGATCAGGCATGCTCCGAACGGCACGATATTCTCCTGCCGTTTCCGATAGAATTCACTGTTTTGTTTTTTCTTCTGTACCCTTTTTCTATCCTGCCTCTTCTGATACAGATAAAGTGCCGGAAATGCCAGACCGTATATCTTGAGCATTCTTGCATTCATGTCAACAGTATACCTGGCTTCATCGCTTGTCCGGAGCCTGGTATCCATGGGGCTCTGATGCTCTCCGTCTGATTTTTTGATGATATCCGGACTCAGGATATGGCAGCCTGTTTCCCGATAGATTTCTTCGATCAGATCAGGAAATTCCGGTTGTGTAAACTCGACATCATTATTGATTATGCATATCCAATCCGCCCGGTCTTTATCTCTGGCATAACGGTAACCCGCATTGTTCGCGTATGAAAAACCACCGTCTTCCGTAATTGTCAATACAGATATATGACTGAACCTCTTATAACGCTTACACAGCTTTTCTCTCTGGCCGGCACTTTGATGTATATTATTATCAACAACCACTATACGTATCCGGTCCTGCCCGTTCATCTTCTGAATTGACCGTATGCAGTTGTCTGTTACATGAACATCTCCGTAATGGAGGATCACAAAATCAATTATTTCCACTCACTCATTACCTCAAAAACGCGCGCGCAAACACATACAGCAGTCTCCGCTCCGCAAGCCGGCATAACAGCCATACAGCTGCCTTCTGCGCGAAAGGCACTTCTGTACGGTTCCCGATCAGTCTGGTCCTCATATTATGCTTATATCCCGGGATATACTCTGCCATTACTTTTGCTATGTACCTGCATAGCTTCTTCTGTGCCTTCGCGTCCGCGCCCCTGGAAAGATCATAGTAGCAGGTCGCCAGAATTCGGAGCACAAACAGCTCATAAAAATCCTGGCCGTTTACCACTCCGGTCTTTGCTGTCATTCTGACCGCCCTGCTCAGCGACCGGTACGGCAAGCTGAAGGTCTTAAGGCCTCTGAACTGATGCATGGCAGAGCTCTCATGCTGCACATAAAAGTATCCGGCGTCGGAAAGCACACCGATTTTATCACATACAGCACTGAAAAACAACGCAATGGGCATATCCTCGCCCCGCTCACCGCCTGTAAAGCGTACATGATACCGCTCCCACAGGCTTCTCCTGTAATAATGAGCTGCGGTGCAGGAAATGCGGAATGTCCATTCTTCTTTTTCGAAGCGCTCATATGCATCAGGAACGATGGTTCGAATAACACTTCCGTCCGGTTTTACATACGTTAATCCGGCTATAATGATCTCCGCGTTTTCATGAAGCATCCGATCATGCATCCGTTCCAGATAATGAACATCAAGATAATCGTCACTATCCACAAATGTGAGAAACTCTCCCGCAGCCAGTTCCAGTCCTTTATTACGAGCACTGGCAACCCCGTGGTTTTCCTGATGGATCACGGTCACTCTGCTGTCTTTCTTACTCCATTCAGCAAGCTTTTCAGCGGTTCCGTCAGTCGATCCGTCATC
>CADBPP010000290.1 GCA_902796565.1 uncultured Eubacteriales bacterium
AGATAGTCGAAACGGGAAGCGTGGAGGACATCTTCGAAGGTGACAAGCATCATCCCTATACCACGGGGCTTTTCGCTTCCATACCGGATCTTTCGAGCCGCGCGGAGCGCTTAAAGCCCATCCCCGGACTTATGCCCGATCCCACGAACCTTCCCGAGGGTTGCTACTTCGCCGAAAGATGCCCCTTCGCTGAAGATATATGCACTAAAAAACATCCGGGTGCATATGTTGAGGGCAGTCACCGGATCCTGTGCCACAGATTCACAAGGGAGGGTAAAGATGAGTGATATAAAAGCCAATGAGCCCCTCGTAAGCACTGTGGGCCTCAAAAAGTATTTCAAGGTGGGCAAGAATTCCTTCCTTCACGCCGTTGACGGCATAGACCTTTCCATCTATCCCGGAAAGACTCTGGGAGTGGTGGGGGAGTCCGGATGCGGAAAGTCCACCCTCGGCAGGACCATCCTCAAGCTGATACAGCCCACCGCAGGAAAGATAATCTACGACGGCAGGGACATAAGCGGCTATTCCGATTCCCAGATGCATCCCCTCAGACGGGACATGCAGATAATATTCCAGGATCCCTATTCCAGCATAGATCCCCGTATGTCCGTCATCGAGGTCATCGCGGAATACATGATAATCCACAGGGTTTACCGCACCAAGAACGAGGCGTACCAGAGAGCCAGCGAGCTGATGGACCTGGTGGGCCTCGCCCAGCGCTACGCCAACTCCTATCCCCATGAACTGGACGGAGGAAGGCGCCAGAGGATAGGTATCGCCAGAGCCCTTTCCCTGGACCCGAAGTTCATCGTATGCGACGAGCCCGTCTCGGCCCTGGACGTATCCATCCAGGCCCAGATCCTCAACCTTCTGATGGATCTTCAGGACGAACTGGGGCTCTCATACATGTTCGTCACCCATGACCTGTCCGTGGTAAAGCACATCTCCGACGAGATCATGGTCATGTACCTGGGCAAGCAGGTGGAAAAGGCATCCAGCGACGAACTGTTCGCCAATCCCGTCCACCCGTATACCAAAGCCCTGCTGGCGGCCATACCGGAACCGAATCTGAAACGTACCAGGGAGAAGGAGATCCACGTTATCCGCGGAGAGGTCTCGAACCCCATAGATCCGGGTCCCGGATGCAGGTTCGCTCCGAGATGCGAATTCGCCACGGAAAAATGCCATATGGCGACGCCCGCCATGACGGAGGTCGCGCCGGGCCACTTCTGCGCATGCTTCAATGTAACTGACAAGGAGGAAACAATTCAATGATCATCGGGCTTCCGAAAGAAATAAAAAAGAACGAATACAGGGTCGCGGCAACGCCCGCGGCGGTGGCCGCTTTCACCAGGGCCGGCCATAAAGTACTGTTTGAGCATGACTGCGGCATCGGCAGCGGCTTTGCGGATGAGGAATACATCGCTTCAGGAGCAGAGATGAAGAGCCATGAGGACGTCTACCGCCTCTGCGACATGCTCTACAAGGTCAAGGAGATAGAGCCCGCCGAGTACGATCTTCTTCATGAAGGGATGATCGTTTTCACGTATCTTCATTCCAACGCCCATCCGGAAATGACCAGGGTACTGCTGGAAAAGAACGTCACCGGAGTCTGCTATGAGGACATAGACGACGATGAGGGCAAGTTCCCGGCTCTGGCTCCCATGAGCGTACTGGCGGGAAAGGGAGGCTTCCTGGCCGCCCTGAACTTCTCCCAGGCCGTGCACGGAGGCAAGGGCATACTTCTTGCCCGGATCCCGGGAGTTCCCACTCCAGACGTGACCATCATCGGATGCGGCAATTCCGGACTGGGAGCAGCCGAGCTGGCCGCTGCCTTCGGCAACAGGGTAACGATCCTCGACATCGACTACAAGGCGATGAACGAAGTATCCCACAAGCTTCCTCCCAACGTCGAGTTCCTTTACTCCAACAGGGAGAACCTTCTCACCTGCCTTAAACGCACCGACGTGCTCATAAACTGCATCCTCTGGCCCAAGACCAGAAAGGATCATCTGGTGAACAGGGAAGACCTTTCACTGATGAAAAAGGGAGCCATGATCATCGACGTGGCCTGCGACGACGCCGGCGCCATAGAGACCTGCCGCAGCACATCCCATGACGATCCCGTGTACTACGAGGAAGGGATCCTCCACTACTGCGTGGACAACATCCCCTCGGCCTTCTCCTGCACGGCTTCCCAGACCCTTTCTGCGGCCACACTGCCCCATGCCCTCAACATGGCGAACAAGGGAGTCGTCGAGGCAATGAAAGAGGATAAGCACCTCAGACGCGGCCTTACCACCTATAAGGGGATGCTGACGCTGCTCGAGACCGCACAGAAGCATTCGATGCCCTTCACCGATCCTCTGGAGGCCATTTCAAAGTAGGAGATCAGCATAAAATGAAAGACAGATACATCCTGCAAGGCCGTGAGCCCTTCATAGTATTTCAGCAGTTCGAGGACAT
>CADBPP010000291.1 GCA_902796565.1 uncultured Eubacteriales bacterium
CCGTCGTCCGCCAGGAGCTTCGATACGCTTTCGGTGAGCCTTTCGGAAAGATCCTCCTCATCCTCGCACATTATCGCCGCTCCCTTCTCCACGTTCGCCAGGGCGTTAAGCCTCTGGTGATCGTTGGGGGCGTGCTTGAGGGGCACATATATGGTGGCCACTCCCACATGGTTGATCTCCGAGATGGTGGTGGCTCCGCTGCGGGAAACGATGAGGTCCGCCGCGTTCATCAGTACCGGCATGTCGTTGCGGTAATCGGAGACGGTCACGTTCGGAAAACGCTTCTCGTCTATGCCGAGAGAGGCCAGGTCCTTTCTGACCTGCTCGTAGTTCTCCCCTCCCGTGATGAAGAATATCCGGTTGGACTTATCCCTGCCGACTTTGTCGATCATTCCGACCACCGCGTCGTTGAGGCTCTGGGCTCCGAGGCTTCCGCCGAAAATGAGCACCATCTTCTCGTCCCTGGTGAGGCCGAGCTCCTTTCTCGCGCTGATGCGGTCCCAGTCGTCGAATTCTCCCCTGAGGGGATTTCCGGTGATGACGCAGGCGTCCTGCTTCTTCATGTACTGCCGGCTCTCCTCAAAGGAGATGCAGATGCGGTCCGCCATGTATGAAAGAAGCTTGTTGGTCCGCCCGGGTATCACGTTCTGCTCCAGGATCATGGAAGGATAACCCATAAGGTGGGCGCTGAGCACCACGGGAGCGCATACGAAACCTCCGGTCCCGATGACCACCGAGGGCTTGAAGCGGCGTATGATGCCCATGGACTGGAACACGCTTTTCGTGATGTTTATGGTGGACTTGACGTCATCCATGAAAGTGGAATAGCTTTCGTAATTGTCCGCGTCTATGTCCACGAGATCATAGCCCGCCTCGGGAACTATCTTGTTCTCCAGGGAGAGCTCATAGGTGCAGCCCACGAAGAGGAACTGCCAGTCCGGATGACGCCTTTTCAGTTCGTCCGCGACGGCTATGCCGGGATAGATATGGCCTCCGGTGCCGCCGCAGGATATGAGTACCTTCATTGGAGGAATGCTCCTTTCAGTTATTGGACGACTCCCCTGCTTCCTGCCTGAAAAGGTTCAGCCGGGGTATCGGATTGTTTCTTGAAATGTTCAGTACTATGCCGATCACTGCCATGAAGCTCAGAAGGGACGAGCCTCCGTAGCTCACGAAGGGCAGGGACACGCCCGTGGAAGGGAGCAGGTTGGTGCAGACTCCCACGTTCAGGAACACCTGCAGCGCGAACAGTATGGCGCTGCCCGCGCAGAACAGCCTGGAAAATGTGCTCTTCGAGTTCAGCGCCAGGATGAACAGCCTGGATATCAGGATCAGGTAAACGAAGATGAGAGCCATGCATCCCAGAAATCCCATCTCCTCCCCTATGATGGAAAAGATGTAGTCGTTCTGGGGCTCCGGAAGGAAGCTGAGCTTAGCGATGCTCTTTCCTATCCCCCGTCCCGTGAGGCCTCCGCTTCCCAGGGCCATGATGGAGTTGGCGGGCTGCCAGCCCTCATTCAGCACATCGGTGAAGGGATCGTTCCAGGCGCTGATTCGGTCCATCCTCCACTGGTTGCTTCCTATGAACTTGTAGTACAGAAGGGCCACGGCACCCATGCCGGAGACGGCGATATACAGAAGGTTTCCTCCCGCCACGAAGTATATGCCCATTATCACGATGGCTATGATGGCCGCGGTGGTAAGGGCCGGCTGGCGGTAGATGATGTAGAACGTCATCGCCGTGAGGGCCAGGATCATCGAGAACATGTCCAGCTTCTTGATGTGGGCCATGGTGAGCTCGCAGAAGTACGCGGTGAAGCACAGTACCGCTATCTTTGTGAATTCCGCGGGCATGATCACTATGCCTCCTATGCGGAAGGCTCTGACCGCGCCGTTCACCTCCTGGCTCGAACCTGCGGATGTAAGAAGGAGTATCCCCAGCATCAGCAGCATCAGCCACGGGGAAAGGCTCTTGAGGATCTCGATGTTCATCACGCTGAGGACCATCATGACCGCGTACCCCGCCAGGAAAAACATCAGCTGCTTTTTAGCGTAGTAAAACTCATCGTAATGAGTCGTTTTGTCCATCCTGGCGACGTACATGCTGGAGGACCAGATCATGAAGATTCCGAAGACGCACAGAAGGATCACCGTATAGAGTATCACCCTGTCCGGCTTTCTGCTTCTCTGCTGAGGTATGGCCACGATGGCTTTTCTTACGGTCTGCCTGATCTGGTTCAATGTGCTCTCCTAAAGCTCGTTCACGTATTCCTTGAAGAGACGTCCTCTCTGCTCGAAGTTGTCGAACATATCCCAGCTGGCGCAGGCGGGCGAAAGGAGCACCACGTCGCCGGATGATGCGGTCTGTCTGCTCTTTTCGACTGCCTCCCTGAGGCTTTCGACCCTGGTATAGTTCTTCATCCCGTGCTTTTCCGCCACCGCGATGATATCCTCCGCGGTGACTCCCATTATGAACATATGCTTTATGTCCTTCGTCTGCATGAGATCGAACATCTCGTTGTAATCGCTTTTCTTGTCATATCCCCCGAGGATCATTATCAGGGGGCACTCGAAGGAGTTGATCGCCGTTATGGTGGCGTCGGGGTTCGTGCCCTTTGAGTCGTTGATGTAGCGCACTCCGTCCAGTTCCCTGACGAACTCCACCCTGTGCTCCACAGGGCTGAATGCGACCAGGGCCTCGGCGACCTTCGTCATGTCGTCGGTGTATACCGCGGCGCACAGAAGGGCGCACATGGCGTTGGCGATGTTGTGGGGCCCGAGGATCTTAAGCTTAGACGCCTCCGCTACTCTGCCGATGCCCTTCAGACAGATCCAGCCGTCTTCAAGGTACGCGTCGGTGTCCCTGCTTTTGAGGGAGAAGTACTTTACATCGCAGCGGGCCTTCGAAGCGAGGTTCCTTACGGTCTCGTCGTCGTAGTTCAGGATAAGGGTCCCCTCGTCCATGTTGGCGAAGACATTCGCCTTGGCCGCGATATAATTCTCCATGGTCTTGTGACGGTCCAGGTGATCCGGGGTGATATTCGTTATCACGGCGGCTTTCGGCTTCATGTATTTGAGCATGGAGAGCTGGAAGCTGCTTATCTCCAGGGCCGCTACACTGTCGGCGCTCTCACCGGCATGGTCTATGAAGGGGTAGCCTATGTTTCCCGCCTCAAAACAGTGTCTTCCTGCGGCGTTGATCAATGCGCAGGTGAGATACGTCGTCGTTGTCTTTCCGTTGGTGCCCGTTATGGCCACGATGTCCCCTTTGAAAAAGCTCACCGCGAATTCCACTTCGCTGATGACCTCGATGCCGTGTTCAGCGGCGCATACGCAGGCGCGGATATCGGGCGGGACTCCGGGAGAGAGGATCACAAGACCGCTCCGGGCGACTTCCTCATCGGAGGGGTTCCTGCCGAACACGAAATCGATCCTGGGATCGTCCTTGATGCCCGCAAGGCCGTAATCCTCCTCGGAAAGGAGCTTTTCCAGGCTCTTGGAGTCGGTGAGCTTTACCTTCTTTCCCCTTTCAGCCAGAAATCTGGCGCAGGCGATGCCGCTGCGGGCCGCTCCTATCACCAGGTAATTGTCATAACCGTTAAAATAATCCATTGGTCTCTCCTCTCAGAAAGATATATGAGCCATGAGCATCGAGAGCATGACGCAGACTGCCGTGAATATCCAGAACACCGTCACGACCCTTGTCTCAGGCCATCCGCACAGTTCGAAATGATGATGTATGGGCGCCATTTTGAAGATCCTCCTGCCGTGGGTCAGCTTGAAATATCCCACCTGCAGGATCACGGACACAGTCTCTATTACGAACAGCATCCCGGCGGTGACTATGAAGAGCTCCGTCCTGGTGAACACCGCCGCCACAGCCAGGGCTGCACCCAGAGCCATCGACCCGGTATCCCCCATGAAGATCCTGGCGGGATTGAAGTTGTAGCACAGAAATCCGAGGCACGCTCCCATCACCGCGGAGGGCAGCAGGGCCATTTCAGCTTCTCTGAGATAAAGGCTCAGAAGAGCGAAGAAGATCATAACGATCAGGGTGGACCCGGCAGCCAGGCCGTCCAGGCCGTCGGTGAGGTTCACCGCGTTGGTGACCGCCACCAGCACGAACATCACGAAGGGCACATATGCCCATCCGAGATCGAACTCTCCCATGGTAAAGGGCAGAAGGATCGAAGTCCCCACCGTCTCCTTCGCGTAGAAGGCGAGGGCCAGGGCCGCGAGGATCTGCAGCACCATCTTGTGGGATGCCCTGATGCCCAGGGAAGCGTCGGTCTTCGCGCCGGAAGCCTCCACAAGGCCTTTCTGTACGACCTTTATGTAATCATCCAGGAATCCTATGAGGCCGTAGACGAATACTATCACATAACCGATGGCCAGGGCCGGAGTCCTCAGACGGTCCGTCACCAGCAGGGCGGCTCCCACGGACAGGATCATAGCCACTCCGCCCATGGTGGGGGTGCCGGCTTTCTTCAGATGGGATTCGGGACCCAGTTCCCTTTCGGCCTGTCCCATCTTGAGTCTCTGCAGCACGGGGATCAGAAGAGGCACAGAACATGCAGTCAGCGCAAAGGAGGCCAGTGCGGCCAGAAGAGATATGCTCACGTTATAAATTCTCCTTAAGACTGTTGAATACTTCTTCTAATTTTACTCCTCTTGATGCCTTAAACAAAACGGTATCCCCGGCTTTGAGGAGCTTTTTAAGCTCGGCTGCCATGCTGTCACGGTCAGGAAAGACCACGCACTCGCTTCCTCCCGAGGACAGATATCCATCCCTGTAGCTGTCGATATATTCTCCGCAGGCGATGAGAAGATCCACGCCCAGTTCGGCGGCCCGCTCTCCCGTCCTGCGGTGCAGCTGCGGCGAGAACTCGCCCAGCTCGTACATATCCGAAGCCACGACCACCTTTCTTCCCTCTGCCCTGCGGCACAGAAAATCCATAGCCGCCGAGAAGGCTTCGTAGTTGGCGTTATAGGCGTCGTTTATAAGGGTCATCCCGCCCGCCTGCACGATCTGCATGCGGTTGGAGGAGGGCTCAAAGCAGTTGAAGCCCGCCTGGACCTGCTCCGGGCTGAGACCGTAGATCTCCGCCACAGCGATGGCGTTCAGGCAGTTTATGATGTTGTGGGTGCCCACGTATCCGAAGGTGAAGCGCTCGTCGCATCCCGCGTAGCGGCAGCTGAAGGAGACGCTGTCATGTCCCTGGAAGATGTCATAGGCCCTGAGATCCCCATGGTCGATGCCCACCATGACGACATCATAGGGCGTGTCCGAAATGGTGGAGAGCATGTCGTCCTCACCGTTGACGATGAGGCGGTTGCCCTCATGCATGTATGCCATGATCTCCGATTTTGCCCTGAAGATGTTTTCCCTGGAGCCCAGGAATTCAATGTGGGCGGTGCCCACGTTGGTGATGACCGCGGTATCGGGGCGTACTATCGCCGCGTTCCCCAGGATCTCCCCGGGAGCGGACATGCTCATCTCGATCACCGCTATCTGGTGATGGTCCTCGAGATCGAACAGCGTGAGAGGCACGCCCGTGGTGCTGTTAAGGTTACCGAATGTCTTTAAGACATCATATTTCTGGGAAAGGACGCTGGCGATAAGGTCCTTGTTGGTGGTCTTTCCGGAGGAACCGGTGACCCCCACGAAGGGTATGTCAAACATGTCGCGGTATGCCGCCGCCATGTCCTGAAGGGCTTTGAATGTGTCCTCCGTGACTATCTGGCAGGCTCCGAAACAGTCCGTCTCGTGGTCGGTGATCACACATCCGGCTCCTGTCTCCACCGCCTTTTCTATGTACAGATGCCCGTCGGTGACCTCGCCCTTCAGGGCAAAGAACACGCTTCCCTGTTTTGCCAGACGGGAATCTATGCATACTGCATCAAAGGTCTCGTCCCCCCTTCCGGAAACGATCCTTCCCCTGCACATCCTGGCGATCCGATCAAGTGTAAGACTCTTCATTGTTTTTTACTCCGCATATCTGAATGTAACTGTTACCGTCGTCCCGGCCTCCACCATGGTGCCGGGCTCTATGCTCTGGCTGACGGCTATGCCGCCTCCCTGTATCTGCATCACGAGGCCCGCCTGCGCGAGGACTTCGTTGGCCTTCTGTACGCTCATGCCCGTGACGTTGGGCACCATCACGGTCTCTCCCTGGGCCTCCTCCGAGACCACCAGCACCACCACCGTGCCCTCCGTATATTCCACGGAATGGACCGACTGGTTGACGATGATCCCGCTTTCTCCTCCGCTGAGGGTATAGGCTATTCCGAGGCTCTCGAAGAGCTCGACCGCATCCTGGGCGTAGCTTCCTCTGACGTCCGGGATTATCTTAGCGCCTTTTACATCCTCCCCGCTCATGGAGAGCATGTCCTTGGCGGCCATGTAGTCATATATGTTGGCCATAAGTTTCGCGGCCGTAGGCGCCGCCGTGTTGCTTCCGTAGGTCTGGTCGCCGCTGGCCTCGTCCACGATCACCAGCACCGAGAACTCGGGATCGCTCTCGGGAAGGGCCCCGTAGAAGCTCGCCACCAGTGAGCCGTCGTAGCTTCCGTAACGGTACTGCTCGGCGGTGCCGGTCTTTCCGATCATGTCGTAGCTTTCGTATCCGCCGAGGTAGTAATACTGGTCAGCGACGATCCCGAGGATGTAGCGCATCGTTTCCGAAGTCTGTTCGCTTATGACCTGGCGGACCACCTGGGGATCGTAACGCATCACTGTCTCCCCTGTATTCGAATCCACCACCTTCTCCACCACTCTCGGGACCATCAGGTAGCCTCCGTTGATGGCGGCGTTCAGGCCCATGATCATCTGAAGGGGCGTGGCGGCCAGGCCCTGGCCGAAGCCCAGGGTGGCGAAGTCCACCGGGTTCACGTCCTGATTGGCGGACACCATTCCCGATTCCTCACCGTCCAGCAGGATGCCGGTGGGGGTGCCGAAACCGAAATTGTAGATGTAATCGTAGAACTTGTCCGGTCCCACGAGGTTCACTATCTTCATCAGGGCCACGTTGCAGGAATTGGCCATGGATGTAGCCAGATCCTGATCTCCGTGATGCCCCGGATACACGTCGCAGCGGATCTCAACGCCCTCGATGTACTCGGCTCCACCGCAGTAGAACACGCTGCCCAGATTTACCATTCCCTCCTCCAGAGCGCTGGCGCAGGTGATTATCTTGAAGGTGGATCCGGGCTCGTACAGGTACGATGTGAACGGATCGCTCCACATGCTCAGCTGCTGGTCCTCCAGGCTGTCCCCCTCCGAGGGGAGCATACTGTTTTTATAGGCCCAGGACACACTCCAGGGGTCGTCCAGGGAATAGGAGGGATACGCCGCCATCCCCAGGATCGCCCCGGTATCCACGTCGGACACCAGTATGATGACCCTTCTGGCGTTGTACTTGGTGTAGGCTTCGTAGGCCGCCGTCTCAGTGTAGTACTGGGTCACGCTGTCTATGGTCAGCACCACCGAATCGCCCTTCTGGCTCTCCTTCTTGGTGGTGGAAGCGGACTCGCTGGCGTTGCCGTTGGAGTCGAAAAGCACTGATTTGACGCCGTTTTTTCCGCTCAGGTATTCATTGAATGCAGCCTCGACGCCATACAGACCGGTGTGGTCGGTCCCGGTGAAGCCCAGGATGTAGGGGGCAAAGGTCGGATTGGTATATATCCTGGTTTTGTCCTCCTTGATGTTGATGCCGGGAAGGTTGGCTTCCTGGATCTCCCGGGCGATACGGTTATCGACCCTGTATTTTATGGTCACGGTATTCTGGCTTTTGTCCGTCAGAAGGCCGTAAAGGTATTCATAATCCATGCCGAGTTTTTCCGACAAAAAAGAACAAGTCCCCGGGACATCTTCTTCTCCGATGCTCTCAGGGTAGGCATACACGCTGCTCACGGTGGCATCCTGTACGAGGATGTTCATGCCTTCGTCATATATATCTCCCCTGGCTGCCGTTATCTCTATATTGGCATTGGTAAAGGATGCCTGCTTTTCGGCCAGCTCGCTGCCGTGAACGAGCTGTACGGAAGCAAGCTTGCCTATGGCTACTGTGAACGCCACGAGGATAATGATGCAGCTCCAGGCGACTCTTGAAATAAAATAATCCTTCCTGTTTGTGTTGGAACTCTTCTTCATGGCTGACGGCTCCCCGTTCAGAACAGCCCGCTTATCCACTCGGCGAACCATGATCCGCCGGCGCTCTCTATGCTCGCGGTATCGTTCTTGTCATATATCACGTAGGATATGCTGGTGCTCTGGGGCTTTACCATCCCCAGTACCTGCACGGCATATCTCTCTATCTCGGTGATGCCCGAACTGGACAGGAGCTTTGCCTGCAGGTCGTCGTTATAGTTGACCGCGTGGCGGTAGTCCTCCTCCAGCTGCCTTATCTCCGCATCCAGGGATATGATGCAGCTGCGCTCATATATGCCGAGAGCGAGGTACAGTACGAGGAAAATGATAATGAAAACGGAAGCAGTCCTTTTGCTGATCTGCTTTCTTACCGTTCTCTTTCCCGATGAGCCATGTCTTCTGTTTTCATCTCTTTTCATCGTTTTTCCCCTCCAGTTTTTCGCATATCCTCAGCTTAGCGCTGCGGCTTCTCGGATTGGCTTCCGTCTCCTCCCCGGAAGCTGTCTTCGCGCTGCCGGTAAGTATCTTTATCTCAGGCACCCTTCCGCACACGCATACCGGGAAATCCTTGGGGCATGTGCATCCCCGGGCCTTCTCTCTGAATACTTCCTTTACCGCTCTGTCCTCCAGGGAATGAAAACTCATCACGCACATCCTTCCCCCGGCAGCAAGGCTGTCCACCATGGAAGAAAGGCTTTCCCTGAGGCCGCTGAGCTCTCCGTTGACCTCGATCCTCACCGCCTGGAACGTGCGGGTGGAAACGTTCTTGCCGGACTGGCGGCGGTATTTCGCGGGAACGCTGTTCTCAACGATCTCTGCGAGCCGGGTGGTGGTGGCGATGGGAGAAGTCTCCCTCGCTTTGACGATGCCCGATGCGATCGACGCGGCATAGCGTTCCTCGCCGTAGGTCCTTATGATATCCGTAAGGGCCTCCCTGGAATATCCGTTGACCACGTCGTAGGCCGATACCGCAGCTGAGCGGTCCATCCTCATGTCCAGGGGACCTTCCCTCATGAAGGAGAAGCCCCTCTCAGCCTCGTCTATCTGGAATGAGCTGACGCCCAGATCTATAAGTATCCCGTCGACCTTATCCACGCCCAGTCCGTCCAGATGACTGCGGAAGTTGTGGAAATTGTCATGGATGAGTATCCTTCTGCACTTAAGGCCGCTTCCCTTTTCCTCCGCCCGCAGGAGAGCCGCTTCGTCCAGGTCGAAACCTATATATGTCCCCTTGCCGGACAGAGCCTCGCAGATGCCTCTGCCGTGGCCGAAACCGCCGATGGTCATGTCCACATATATGCCGTCGGGTCTGATATTCAGTCCCTCAAGACATTCCTCGTACATTACAGGGATGTGCGCCATGTCAGATACCCAGTTCCTTCATGTCTTCCTCGATGTTGGCGTAGTATTCGCCGTTGCTGCCGAGCTGGGCCTCCCATACGGCGGTGTCCCATATCTCCGCACGGTTCACGGCGCCGATGATGACCACGTCCTTGCCGAGGCAGGCGTAATCCCTCAGATACTGGGGAAGCATTATCCTTCCCTGCTTGTCTATCTCGATCTCGCTGGAGCCCCCGGCGAAGAACCTGGTCACTTCCCTGGCCCTGGCGTCCGAGATGGGCAGCCCGCTGATCTTGTCCTCTATCTTTTTCCATTCGCTCATGGGGAAGATGTACAGGCACTTCTCACCGATGCCCTTGGACACGACAACAACATCCCCCATTTCATTTCTGAAACGGAAGGGAACGCTTACTCTGCCCTTTGCATCCAGCGCGTGTCTGAACTCTCCTCCCAGCATTTGGATATACCTCTAGATATAATTCTTCCCACATTATAGTATTTTTTACCACGATATGCAACTGAATAATGTATTTTTACCGTCAACACCGTTTTTTAAGGCTGTTTTTCGGTCCCGGGCCAATAAAAAAGCTCCGGCGTCATATGCCGGAGCCGTATCTCGCATCATCTTCTGTATTTTCTGTCCCATTCGGGATCCGCTCCCTCGGCGGGAGCGCCGTATTCTGTCTTTATGAACATGTCCCGGGAAATAGTCTCGATGACCTCCCTGAGTTCCAGATATCTCAGATCGAAGGCCTCCCTTACCGCGTCTTCACCGAGCCATGCCCCCAGGATGTTCCCGCATACAGCACCGGTGGAATCGCTGTCGCCGTTATGGTTGACCGCGGTCCTCACGGCTTTTCCGAAGTCGTTCTGGTATCTCACCGCGCAGTATACG
>CADBPP010000292.1 GCA_902796565.1 uncultured Eubacteriales bacterium
ATCATCGAACCCATGCTGGAGAGGATGGACATCTCGCCCTGGCTCACGGAGGGCATCGAGGGAGTCAGCGCCGGAGGCGAGTCCGGGGAGGCTGCCCGGCCCTGCGACTTCAGCTGGATAGTATCCCTGAGAGATCAGTGCGCCGCGGCGAAGATCCCCTTCTTCTTTCATCAGACAGGGGCCAACTTCATAAAGGACGGGAAAACCTACCGCATCCCCCGCAGGCTCCAGCATTCCCAGGCAAGGCGGGCAAATGTGGATTATGACGGCAGCTGAGTTAAAGAGTAACGAAAACGTTACTCTTTTTTCTGTATGAAGGATATTTATTGATAATTATAGGGCCCTGTGACACAATGGCATCAGAAAAGCGCGCTTCATTATTGGAGGAAAGCTCCGGAAAGAGGTTATTGAGATGACGGAACTTCAGGCATTGAAGATCATGGGATTTCTGAGCGTATTCATGCGCATAGGCATGTGGGTCGTACTGCTCGCGGCGGCGGACTGGGGAATAAAGGCATACCGCCGCATCCGCAGGGGGGTACACTGCCGCAGAGCCTTCTGAACGGGGGTTTTCTTTTGCTTCCTCCTGTAGTATAATGGATATGGTCGAATAAAGCCGGGAGGAAAAGAATGAAAAGAAAACTTAAGGATATCTGGTCCAGGGGGTGGTTCATCATCCCGATCGTCATCTTTGTCGTAATGGTCGCTTTGGGACTCGATGTCCTGGTGCAGCGGAGCCGTTTCAAGGGAGTGATGTTCGACATGGCATACTCCATAGCGTATTCCGAGGAAAACAACTCCGCCCTCAGCGTCACCGACGGGGGAGACGTGATACTCCTAGATCCCTATAACATCGACTGCATCTACAACCAGATCCTCACCGCCAAGTACGCGGGAAGGGGCAGAAAGGACAGCCCCGTCTCCGGTGAGATATTCATAGACTTCGGGAATGATACCTCCCTGAGACTGTATATCTGCGATGACGGCGTAGTATGCATGGATTACAAAGGGCAGAAATCATCGGGATGCTACCGCCTTGGAAAGGACGCCAATTTCGGCGACTTCGTCAGGCTGTGCTCCCCTGAGGGCACGGGCCATCCCAACAAGGTGATAGGGTCGGGAGCGGCCAGGTAAAGTGAGGATCGACAAGTATGCTTCCGACTGGAGGCTCGAAAACGAGGAGAAGAACGGAAAGGTCAGGACCGTCACGGTATACAGGGGGGATCACCACCACTTCAGCTTTCCGGAAAAGGCCGCGTCCTACCGCATCAGGGCTGCCCTCGCAGTGATCATACTGATAGCCACGGCGATAGGAAGCGTCTTTTTCAGGATAGACACCTTCCGTACCTGGTACGCCAACATGCCCTTCTACATAAGCATGTTCTTCCTGCTGTTCCTCTCGGACAGCGTTAACCGCTTCATCCGCTCGGAGGACGGAAAGATCATCAGGGAGGACGCTGACAAGATCTATTCGAGATACATGATCGATTCCTTCCTCGGACTGTTTTTCGTGTGTGCCTCGCTGATCGGCTGCATCGCCTCCGTCATAACGAAAAAGACCATGAGCGCTCCCGACTGGGGGTTCGCCGCCGTCGTCATCGCCCATATCGTGATCTATGTATATCTGCTGGTACACAAGGACTGTGTCATGACGGAGAAAAATGCCGCTGAAAAAGAATAAAAAAAATTGACAGACCCTTGATTCTTTAGGGTCTTTCTTATTGTTTCTAAAGAAGAATTAATATATAATGAGTCCGTATGTGCGCAGTATATCCGCACACAAATATTTATTATCCAATTAGGAGGAAAATTAAATGAAAGGCAAGAAGTTACTTGCAGTAGTTCTTGTGCTTTGCCTTATCGTTGGTACTCTGGCTGGATGCGGAAAGGGATCAAAGGACACTTTCGTTGTCGGTTATGATCACTTCTCCGGGAAGTTCAGCCCGTTCTTTGCTACCACAGCATACGATCAGGACGTTGCCAGCATGACCCAGGTATCACTTCTCGGTTATGACAGAGAAGGCGCCATGGTCCTCAACGGCATCGAAGGCGAGACAAGAAGCTACAACGGCACCGACTACCTGTATACAGGAATAGCCGACTGCACGATCACACAGAATCTTGACGAGGCCGGAAACGTTACCAGCGTTGTGTATGACCTCAAGATGAGAGACGACATCAAGTTCTCCGACGGAACCCCCGCCACCATCGATGACGCCATCTTCTCACTGTACGTGCTGTGCGACCCGACTTATGACGGATCATCCACTTTCTATGCACTGCCCATCGTAGGTATGAACGAGTACCGTTCAGGCATGGATTCCCTGGCCAACATGCTGCTCGCAGCAGGTATGGACAACACGGATTTCACTTACTGGACCGAAGAGGATCAGGCCACATTCTGGGCTGAGTACAAGGAAGTATTCGTTCAGGGCATCATTGATTACCTGGTAAGCAAGGGATACAACGCAGCTGATGATTCCATCGCAGCAAAGATGAAGAACTGGGGATTCGAAGTTCCTGAGACTGCCACCAATACCGAAGTATTCGATCTCATGGTGGAAGCTTACGGCGGAGATGCCGCAGCGATGATGAAGGCTGAGACATCCGGAATGGAGAGCATTGACGACAAGTGGACCGTCGGTATCGAGACCGGAGAGTCCGCACCCAACATCGCCGGTGTCCAGAAGGTCAACGACTATGAAATGACCATCACCATGACTGAGTTCAGCGCCAAGGCCATCTATGAGATGGGCATCACCGTCGCTCCTCTCCACTACTATGGATCCACCGAGCTGTATGACTATGACAACAACCAGTTCGGATTCGTAAAGGGCGACCTTTCAAGTGTAAAGGCAAAGACCGGAGCACCTCTCGGAGCAGGCCCCTACAAGTTCGTTTCCTATGAGAACGGAGTCGTTTCATTCGAAGCCAACGAGAATTACTGGGACGGAGTACCCAAGACAAAGTATGTCAAGTTCCAGGAGATCACCCAGAACGCTGATAAGGTTTCCGGTATCGTTTCCGGTACCCTGGATATCTCAGATCCTTCAGTCACCGCCTCCATCGTTGACGCCATCAAGGAAGCCAACAAGGGCGAGATGACCGGCAAGGTAATCACCTACAAGGCAGTCGACAACAACGGTTACGGATACATCGGAATCAATGCCGAGAACGTAAAGGTCGGCAACACCATCGACAGCTATGAGTCCAAGTGCCTCAGAAAGGCCCTGGCGACCCTGCTGGCTGTTTACCGTAACACAGTTATCAACTCCTACTACGGAGAGAGAGCTACTGTTATCCAGTATCCTATCTCCAACACTTCATGGGCTGCTCCTCGTCCCAACGACGAAGGATATCAGCTCGCATTCTCCGTTGACGTAGACGGCAATCCCATCTACACCGACGACATGACCGAAGAGCAGAAGTACGACGCAGCCCTCCAGGCAGCGATCGGATTCCTCAAGGCAGCAGGCTACACCTGGGATGAGGCTGAGGGCAAGTTCACAGCAGCACCCGAGGGAGCAAGAATGGCTTATGAAGCGATCATTCCTGCTGACGGTATCGGAGACCATCCTGCATACGGTATCCTGACCAACACCAAGAACGCTCTCCAGAGCATCGGTCTTGATCTGGACATCAACGACCCCGCAGACAGCAACGTCCTCTGGGACAAGCTCGACGCCAACACCCAGGATATCTGGGCAGCAGCATGGGGCAGCGCACTGGATCCCGATATGACTCAGGTCTATCACTCCAGCAATGCTGACGGAAAGGGAACCACTTCCAACCACTACAACATCAAGGACGCTACACTCGACCAGTACATGGCTGACGCTCTGAAGAGCGACAACACAGCCTACAGAAAGAGCATCTACAAGGAATGCCTTGAGATCATCATCGACTGGGCAGTGGAGATCCCGACATACCAGAGACAGAACTGCTTCGTATTCTCCACCGAAAGAATCAACATCGATTCTCTCCCGCAGGATATGACACCGTACTGGACATGGATCAACGGAGTTGACAAGATCGAACTGAAATAATTCAGATTGAACTGAATCAGCTTCAAAAGTCTAAGCAAGAGTCTGCAATTTTTACAGACTCTTGCTTTAGTACTGTTATATCTATTCCAGGAGAATACATAAAAATGCTAAAGTTTATCACAAAAAGGCTTCTGATGGGGATACTTATCCTGGTTCTGGCTATGTTCCTCGTCTATCTTCTTATATACAATCTGCCTACGAGCTATATCGAAAAGACAGCCAGAGAACTGGCGTCTAAACCCGGCAGCCGTCCCTATACGGAATGGCTCGATGTCCTGAATGCCCAGTACGGCCTCAGCGACAACCCCGTCACCGGTTTTCTCACGTGGTGCTCCCACGCGGTGAGGGGAAATTTCGGTGACAGCTGGCTGTGGACGATCCCGGTGACCGAAAAGTTCAAGGAGGTCATCTGGAATTCCTTCTGGCTCGGCCTTGCCGCCTTCATACTGGAGGCTGCCATCGCCATACCTCTGGGAGTGCTGGCTGCGACAAAGCAGTATTCTGCGACAGACTACACCATCACGGTACTGTCGCTCATCGGCATATCTATGCCCACATTCTTCGTGGCAACGGTCTTCAAAATGATCTTTGCCGTGCATCTCGGCTGGTTCGACCCCTACGGAATGGAAAACGCCAGGATCCACGCGACCCTTCCTCCCTTCGGCCAGTTTATGGATACGCTTGCTCACTTCGTACTTCCGTGCATGACATTGGTCGCCATCGGAATAGGAAGTTTAATGAGATACACCAGGACCAACACCCTGGAAGTCCTCAACGCCGATTACATCCGCACCGCGAGGGCGAAGGGACTTCCCGAGAAGAAGGTCATCGGTTACCATGCATTCAGAAACACCCTTATACCCATCGTGACCATCCTCGGAAACAGCCTTCCCGGACTTTTCTCGGGAGCTCTCATCACCGAGACGCTGTTTTCCATAAGGGGCATCGGATATATCTCCTACTATTCAATGATCCAGGGAGATATACCCTTCACGATGTTCTATCTGGCATTTTCATCGATTCTGACCATCCTCGGCACGCTGATAGCGGACATCCTCTACGCAGTTGTGGATCCGAGGGTAAGGGTCAATTAAGGAGGGCGTCATGGGAAACATCAATGATGAACTGAAAAGACGTGAAGCCCTCGAGGACAGCGACAACAACGGCATCCCCGATGGGGAGGAGACCATCGCGCTGGACGATACCCAGCGTCTGAAGGTGCTCAGCCCGGGACAGCTGGTATGGAAGAGATTCATCCGCAACAAGCTGGCCATCATCGGCTCCTGCATACTGATCTTCATGTTCCTGTTCTCGTTCGTGGGGCCTCTTTTGTACCCCTACGGCCAGACCCAGATCTTCAACAAGTATGATGCGCTGGTACTGGACTACGCCATCGCCACCGAGCGTACGGAATTCACCGCCTACGCCATAGGCGACACCTCCGGTGTATCCGTGTCCGACAAGAACATGGCAAAGGCATACATAGAGGAGACCCTCGTGCCTCAGAACCTGGAGATCTACAAGATGCCCAGGACCGATTACACCATCGCCCACAAGGCCTACAACATCTACGTCATGTACCGTGACGGAGCCCCGGACGAGCCCCTGTTCATGTATTCGACCTACGTCATCGACACATTCAAAACAGGGATGAACCTTAAGGATTCCTTCAGGATCGCGGCCCTCACATCCATGATGAACGGCTCGATGACCTTCGAGGACGAGGGGAAGAGCTACCGCATCGTCCAGGAAGAGGACAATATGGTGGTCTATGAGGACGGCGCAGAGGAACCCTTCGGAGTCCTCACCACCTTCGTGGTGCGCCGCTACAGCGGACAGGACACCCTGGATTTCGATTTCAAGCTTCTGGTGGCAGGCCTTGCGGAGGAGATGGAGGAAAAAGGCCTCAAGGAGACCAGTTTCACTTACATGCTGCCGAAGCTGGATGAGAACGGAGAATACATGAAGGATGAGAACGGCAACATAACCCCCGTTGAGACGGAGCTGTTCATCACCCTCAAGGCGAACAACTACGTCATCACCTGCGAGCAGGTGACGTTCCTGATCGATACGTACGCCAAACCCAGCAAGACCCATATCTTCGGCACCGACGCCGATGGAATGGACGTCTTCGCCAGGATGATGTTCGGCGGAAGGATCTCCCTTATCGTCGGCTTCGTGGTGGTCATCATAGAGACCATCCTCGGAGTCATCATGGGAGGCATCGCCGGATATTTCGGAGGATGGGTCGATACCCTGATCATGAGACTGGTGGATGTGTTCTACTGCATTCCTTCCATGCCCATCATGATCATTCTGGGAAGCCTCTTCGATTCCCTGAGGATGACGCCCTACGTCAGACTCATGTGGCTCATGGCGGTCCTCGGTATCCTCGGATGGTCCGGTGTGGCCAGGATGGTCCGCGGACAGATCCTTTCCCTGAGGGAGCAGGAATTCATGATGGCTGCGGAAGCTACCGGACTTAGGGTGTCCAGCAGGATCTTCAAGCACCTGGTGCCCAACGTCATGCCTCAGCTGATCGTTACCGCGACAGCGGGCCTCGGCGGAGTCATCCTGACAGAGTCCACCCTGTCCTTCCTGGGACTGGGCGTGAAGCATCCTCTGGCGACATGGGGCACCATGATCAACTCTGTGTCCGACTACGCCAGCATGATCAACTATGTGTACATCTGGCTGCCCGTGGGCATTCTGATCTGCACCACGGTCATTGCGTTCAACTTCGTGGGCGACGGTCTGAGAGACGCGTTCGATCCCAAGATGAAGAGGTAAGGAGGTTTTGTTATGGCAGGCAATGTAAAAGATACCAATTATATAAGCGCCAGGGAAGCCTCGAAGATAGCCCGCTTCAACAGGAAGGTCACCGCCAAGCTTGAAGCCCGTCACGCAAGCAAGAACACGCCCGAGAGCCATTACCTGACAAAGATGCACGACGAGAACAACGTCGTGGAATTCGACAATGTATGCACATATTTCTTCACTGACATAGGAACATCCAAGGCCGTTGACGGCATTTCATTCAATGTGCCCAAGTGTTCCACAGTGGGCATCGTGGGAGAATCCGGCTGCGGCAAATCCGTCACCAGCCTTTCCCTGATGCAGCTGCTGCAGCGTCCCTCCGGCCAGGTGGTCGGCGGGGAGATCCGCTTCAATATGGGGGACGGAAAGGCCTACGACGTGGTCAAGACCCCCACGGAGCAGATGCAGCATATCCGCGGAAAGCACATATCCATGATCTTCCAGGAGCCCATGACCAGCCTTAACCCGGTGTTCCGTATCGGCGCCCAGATCGAGGAAGTGCTTCTTCTGCACAACCCTGAGATGACCGAGGAGGCCGCTAAGGCGCGCACCATCGAGATGCTGGAGATGGTCGGCATAGCCAACAGCGAGGGAGTCTACTCCATGTATCCCCACGAGCTGTCCGGCGGAATGCGCCAGAGAGCCATGATAGCCATAGCCCTGGCCTGCAGCCCCGATCTTATCATCGCGGACGAGCCCACAACGGCTCTGGACGTTACCATCCAGGCCCAGATACTGGATCTTCTGAGGGAACTCAAGGACAAGATCAATTCATCCATCATGCTCATCACCCATGACCTGGGCGTTGTGGCCCAGATGGCTGATTACGTGGTGGTCATGTACGCGGGCAGAGTGGTGGAAAAGGGTACCAGCGATGATATCTTCCATCACCCGATGCATCCGTACACCATCGGTCTTATGAAGTCAAAGCCCGTGGTGGGACAGAAGGTGGACAAGCTCTACAACATCAAGGGAAGCGTGCCCAACCCCATAGACATGCCCGACTACTGCTATTTCAGAGACCGCTGCGATTTCGTATGCGACCGCTGCCATGGAGAATATCCTCCCGAGATAAAGGTCAGCGACACCCACGTCGTTTCCTGCTACAGGTTCTTCGATGAGGGAGAAGTGCTGGGCTATCCCAGGAGCGTGAATCCGGAGGATCTTTTAAATGACTAAAGAAGTGAATGTAGATAAGATCATAGGTGCCGGCGCCGAAGCCGATCCCGAGAACCTTCTGGTGGTCAAGAACCTGGTCAAATGGTTTCCCATCAAGGCGGGCTTCTTCAAGCACACCGTGGGCAACGTCAAGGCCGTTGACGGCGTGACCTTCGCCATCAAAAAGGGCACCACCATGGGTCTGGTGGGAGAATCCGGCTGCGGAAAATCCACCATCGGAAAGACCATCCTCCGCCTGGAGGAAAAGACCTCCGGAGAAGTATATTTCGACGGACAGGAAGTGTTCGGCCTGTCCAAGGAAGAGCTCAGACAGATGCGTCCCCGCATGCAGATAATCTTCCAGGATCCCTATTCATCCCTTTCCCCGAGACTTCCCGTGGGAGAGATCATAGGAGAAGCCGCAAGGGAGCATCAGATCGTTCCCGAGGACGAGCTGGATGATTACATCACCAGGGTCATGAAGGCCTGCGGTCTTCAGCCCTATCACAAGGAGAGATATCCCCATGAGTTCTCCGGCGGACAGCGCCAGAGGATCTGCATCGCAAGAGCCGTGGCTCTGAACCCGGATTTCATCCTCTGCGATGAGCCGGTCTCCGCCCTGGACGTTTCCATCCAGGCCCAGATCATCAACCTTCTGGAGGAGCTGCAGGAACAGTTCGGCCTCACCTATCTGTTCATCAGCCATGACCTTTCGGTGGTGGAGCATATCTCCGACACCGTGGGAGTCATGTATCTCGGAAACATGGTGGAATTCGCGGAGACTGACGAACTGTACTCCAATCCGCTGCACCCCTATACCCAGGCGCTGTTCTCCGCCATCCCCGTGCCGGATCCCGACACGAAGATGAAGAGGATCATCCTGGAGGGAAGCATCCCGTCTCCCGCCAATCCTCCTTCAGGATGCAAGTTCCATACCAGATGCCGTTTCTGCATGGACCGCTGCAAAGTCGAGGAGCCGGAATACAGGGAAGTAAAACCCGGACATTTCTGCGCATGTCATCTTTTGGATGACGGCGTACAGGAGAATACCGAAAATGCCCAGGAAGGATGATTTCGTCGATGACGGCCGCACCGTCGCCGATATGAGCAACGTGGACCTCTTCGGGGACATGAGGCTCAAGAAAAAGGACGATAACGGAGAGACTGTATATCTCAGCAGAGAAGAAAAAGCCGCGATGATGGGTGGAGTCCTCAAAGCCACCCTGCTGGTGGCCATGGCCTTTGCCGTCGCGGGACTGCTGTTCATACTGTTCTGTGTCAACGTCTGGTTCCGCTGATACAAAGGACGCTTCGGCGTCCTTTTTTTATCCTGTTCCTCAGGGTATTTTTTGTAAAAATGACCCCCCACCGGGGTTGCGGGGCACCTTAGCCTGTGTTATTTTAAGAACGATAATCGTGCGGAGGCTTCATGAAATGGACAGAACAGCTCTCCCGGGCCTTACTGAGAAGGAGCTGGGGCTCATTAGAATGGTGAGGGATCTCGGCTTTGGAGAGATCCTGATACATGTGGCCGACGGGCAGCCCGTCAGAGCCGAAGAGATAAGAAAAAGCGTAAAATTCTGATCGGATACGGCCGACTGAACAACAGCAGGCAACTCTCCCTTCCAAGGGGACAGTGGCCTGTTTTTTGATGGGACGGAAAGATATGGATATAGAACTTTTAAAGGAAAAATGGACACTTAAGAAGAAGGATACGGCCTCGGAGCGAGCCGCCTGGGACAGTGTCGCCGGGGATTACCTGCACACAGAAAGGCACAGCTTTTCTTCCGACAGCTTTCTCCGGTTCGTGGATGAGAAGGCAAGCCCGGACAGCGCGATGAAGGTGCTGGACGTGGGCTGCGGAGCAGGAGCGTATTCGATGGCCTTCGCCGGAAGATGCGAAAGCGTGGACGGTGTGGACCTTTCGGCCGAGATGATAAGGCTGGCGGAGGGATACGCCTCGTCCCACGGCATATCGAACGCCCGCTTTTCGGTCTGCGACTGGCACAGCTGCGATCCCGGCTCCTTCAGGGGCCGTTATGATCTGGTGTTCGCCCACAACACTCCGGCCATAGGGGACTTCGATTCCTTCATGAAGCTTATATCATCCTCCCGGAAGTACTGCTTCATGTCCCGTCCCGCCCGCCGCACCGACAGCGTATTCGACAGGGTGAGGGAGATCGCCGGGATCGTTCCCGACGGGACCGACACGATCCCGCTGATATTTGAGATACTCTGGGAACTGGGCTCAAGCCCAGAGTTCCGCTACGATAAGACGGTGTGGACGGACGAGAGGAGTCCCGATGATGCCGCCACCTGGTACCTGGGCAGACTCAGGGGCCAGTTTGATATCGACGGTCCGACCGAAAGGAAGATAAGAAGTTTCCTCTCAGACATTGCTGTGGACGGCAAAGTCAGGGAGATCACCGAGACCACGGTGGTGAGCATCTTCTGGACGGTGGACGATATAAAAAAAACATATATGTAGGAGGAAAACAAAATGAAAAGAATGAAGAGGATCCTTTCTGTCCTTCTGATCGCTGCTGTCATCCTGTCCGTGTGCGCATGCGGCAAAGAGGCTCAGCAGGATGAGTCAACGAGGGTGATCACGGATGTCTTCGGACGGGAAGTGACCATACCCGCGAAGGTCGAATCCGCAGCGGCCCTCGGCAGCGCGGCCCGTCTCATCGTATACGCAGGCGGCCTCGAGTACATCAAGGGATGCACGGAGATGGAGATGAAGGGGAATCCCGGAATGCCCTTCGCCTATGCCAACAGGGAGTATTTCAAGAACTGCACAGCCCTCGCTTCCGGCGGAAGCGGAAACAATGACTATACCGAAGCTATCGTCGAGCTGGCTCCGGACGTCATCTTCTATCAGGATTCGGACACTGCCGCTATGGAGGAACTGCAGGAAAAGACCGGCATACCCGTCATAGGAGTCTACGGCGACGCCTTCAATTCCCACTATCTCACGGATTCCATCAGGCTCATCGGAGAGGTCCTGGGTACTTCTGAGCACGCGGAAAAGGTCGCCTCGGCCATCGAGGGCTGGGTAAAGGAGCTGGATGAGCTCACAAAGGACATCCCCGAGGAAGAAAAGCCCACCGTGTACCCCGGAGCTGTAAGCTGGAGCGGCGGACACGGCTTCACCGGAACGTACGTGGGATACGCGCCTCTCACGGCGATCCACGCCGTCAACCTGGCGGATACCCTTACCGACGCCAGGGCCGGAGTGGAAGTCAGCATGGAACAGATCATCGAGTGGGATCCCGATATCATTTTCCTCAATCCCGGAAATATGGAGCTGGTCAACGAGGATTACAGGACGAATTCCGCGGCCATCGACAGTCTCAGGGCCGTGAAGGAAGGCAGGGTCTACGCCCAGGTCAACTTCAATTACTACTGGTGCAACATGGAACTGGCGATCGTGGACGCGTACTATGCAGGCACCATAGTGTATCCGGAGGCCTTCGCCGGGATCGACTTCGCGGCCAAGGCAGAAGAGGTCTTCAACACCATGATAGGTATGGACTATCTTGACGTCCTGGAAGAGAACGGCATAGGATTCGGACCCATAACCATCGGAAAATAGAGATAATGGAAAAGGAGATTCAGCCGGATCAGGCGGATTATTCGGGATATATCCGGGGGAAAAGGATCTTTGTCGCGGGTCTCGCGGCGGCGGTGGCGGCGGTGTTCATCTATTCCGTTGCCCGGGGATCCTCAAATGTGAGCGTGACGAGAGTACTTGCCGCCCTTTTAGGACAGGGGACGGCAAAAGAGAATGTCATAATACTTAATCTCAGGCTCCCGAGATCCACCACTGCTCTCATCGCCGGATTCGGTCTGGGTATGACCGGATGCGTGATGCAGGGCATCCTGAGAAATCCGCTGGCATCCGCATCCACCATAGGAGTTTCACAGGGAGCGGCCTTCGGTGCCGCCTTCGCGATAATCGTACTGGGAGGAGGACTGATGTCCTCCAGTACGGCGGGAGCGACACTGAGCGTCACCAGTCCGGTACTGACCGCCGCATGCGCTTTTGCGGGATCGATGATGTCCACGGTATTCATCCTGTTCCTTTCCAGGTTCAGGCGTTTCTCCGCCGGTACCCTTATACTGGCGGGAGTGGCTCTCAGTTCCCTCTTCTCGGCGGGCACCACCCTGCTGCAGTATTTCGCCGACGATGTGCGGGTCGCCGCGGTGGTCTACTGGACCTTCGGCGACCTTGGAAGCACCTTCTGGAAACAGATCGCCGTCATGGGCACTGCGGTCCTGGCAGCGGGGATATACTTTTTCTTCAATTGCTGGAACTATAATGCCATGCAGAGCGGAGAGAACACCGCGAAGGGACTGGGCATCAACACCGACAGGATAGTGCTCACCGGGATGGTGGTGGGTTCCCTGACGGCGTCGGTGATCGTATCTTATGTGGGGATAATAAACTTTGTGGGACTTATCGCTCCTCACCTGATCCGGCGGTTCACCGGCACGGATTACAGGTTCCTTCTGCCGGCCTCGGGCCTTGCGGGGGCGGCTCTGCTGCTTCTGAGCGATACGGCAGCCAGGATGGCGGTAGCCCCCATAGTCCTGCCCATAGGAGCGATAACCTCCGCCCTCGGAGCGCCCCTGTTCCTGTGGATCATCTTCAAAGGCAGGTACAGAGATTGATAAACGCTAAGAATGTAAGCTTTTCATACAGGAAGAAGGAGCAGGTGCTCAGGGGAGTCGATCTCACGGAAGAGAAAGGGCACTGCATAGCTTTTCTTGGAAACAACGGAGCGGGAAAGAGCACGTTCCTGAAATGTCTGAACAGGATCCTGGAGCCCGACGGCGGGACGATCGTCGTGGACGGCATGAAGATAAACGAAACTCCCTTAAGGCAGATAGCGAAAAAGATCTCATATGTGGAGCAGCATACGGACACCGGCAGGCTCACCGTGTACGATACTGTCCTTCTCGGCAGAAAGCCCCACATGAAGCTCTCTCCCACGCCGGAGGACTACCGGATCGTCAATGCCGTCATCGAAAGAATGGGACTCAAAAACTTCAGTCTGCGCTATACGGACGAGCTGTCCGGAGGAGAGCTCCAGAAAGTGATAATCGCCAGGGCGCTGGCGCAGCAGCCCAGGGTGCTGCTGCTGGACGAACCGACTGCCAGTCTGGACCTGAAAAACCAGCATGAAGTCATGAGGATGGTCTCGGACATCGCCCGTACGGACGACATAGCCGTGGTGGTGGTCATCCATGATTTGAACCTGGCGCTGCAGTACTGCGACAGGTTCCTTCTGATAAACGAAGGCAGGGCGGTGGCCTATGGCGGCAGCAGCGTCATCACGGCGGAGAACATCAGAAATGTATTCGGAGTGGATACACAGATAGTTACACTGAACGGTAAAAAAGTGATCACAGTCAGCGGGCTGTGACGGAAAGGGATAAAAATGGATAAAAAGGAAATGTTTGAGAGATGCGCCGCTTTCCACGGCCACGTCTGCGGAGGCCTCACCATCGGTTTCAAAGCGGCGCTGTATGCCATGGATCTTCTGGGCATCGGTTTTTCAGAGGATGAGGATGTGGTATGCATAAGCGAGAACGACGCCTGCGGCGTGGACGCCATACAGGTGCTCCTCGGATGCAGCGTTGGAAAGGGTAATCTGCTGTTCCACATGACGGGCAAGCAGGCCTTCTCCTTCTATGACAGAAAGAGCGGCAGGTCCGTGAGGCTGGTGCTGAGACCCAGACCCGATACAGGACAGAGCGGGCTTGATTATTATACACAAAAGGAACCCTCGGAGCTTTTCGATGTAAAGGAAACGAAGATCGAACTGCCCGAGAATGCCCGCATCTTCATTTCCTACAAATGCGACGAATGCGGCGAAACCACGGCGGAGAACTGGATAATGCTCTGCGGGGACAGAAAGCTCTGTCCGGACTGCTATAAGACCTACGACCGTTTCCATGTATAGGGACGGCTGCTACCCAAAGGACGGCCACGGCCGTCCTTTTTTTGCCCGGCAGCTCCGTAAAGAAATCATAAAAAGCATTGAACGGATCCTCGAAGGGTATTATAATATCTAAAAACCATGGGTGCCCCAAAGGGGCTGAGATCATACCATCATTACCTGATACGGTCAGTACCGTCGTAGGGAGGCATAATCTTTCATCCTCCACGGTTTTTATACAGGAGGTATTTTTTTATGAAACAGAGATCAACTGCAAAACAGCTGGCGATGAGCGGAGTGTTCATCGCAATGGCCTTCGTCCTGAACAACTTCACGAAGATCCACATGCCCTTCGGAGGGGCCATAACCCTCTTCTCGATGTTCATGATCTTCCTTCCCGGATACTGCTTCGGATGGAAGATCGGGACCCTTGCCGCGGTGGCTTACGGCCTTCTGGACCTTCTTTTCGGTCCCACCATCGTCCATCCCGTACAGGTCCTGCTGGACTATCCCCTGGCTTTCGGCATGCTGGGCTTCGGTTCGATCTTTTCAACAGGCAGATTTGCCCTCCAGAAGGGCTATATCGCCGGAGTGATCGGAAGGCTCATCATGTCCACCATTTCAGGAGCCATCTTCTTCGCTGAGTACGCTCCCGTGGGACAGAACGCGTGGGTCTATTCCCTGAGCTATCAGGCCACTTACCTCGGCCCCGAGGCGGCTGTGACCCTGATACTCCTCTTTATACCCGCAGTGGCGAGAATGATAGGAGAACTTAAGAAGAGAGCCAACCAGTGAGCATACAATCAACAGAAAAACTGTATTATGACGATCCATATATGACCGAAGCGGAAGCTTCGGTCATATCCTGTGAAAAAACAAAAAACGGCTGGGAAGTGATCCTTGACCGCACAATATTCTATCCAGAGGGCGGGGGGCAGCCCTCCGACCGGGGATATATCGGCGATATATTCGTAAAGGACGTGCATGAGAGGAACGGACTGATAGTCCATTACTGCGACGGGGAGCCTGAGTGCGGCAGAAAGGTGCGTCTTCGCATAGACAGTGAGAGGCGCTTCGACCACATGCAGCAGCATTCCGGGGAGCACATCGTGTCCGGAATGCTCTGTTCCGCCTTTTCCTGCGACAACGTGGGCTTCCACATGGGTGAGGACGTCGTGACGATAGACTACAACGCCGCCGTTTCCCGGGAGGAGCTCTCTTCCATCGAAGAGAGAGCCAACCGCTACATCTGGGAAGACCATGAGTGTGTCATAACATTCCCTGACGAGCAGGAGAGAAAAGCTCTTTCCTACAGGAGCAAGAAGGAGATCGACGGAGAACTGAGGATAGTATCCTTCCCCGGGGCGGATACCTGCGCCTGCTGCGGCACCCATGTGAGAAGGAGCGGGGAAGTGGGCCTGGTGAAGTTCGTTTCCCTGGAAGGCTTCCACGGGGGATCCCGGATAGGGCTCCTGTGCGGAAAGAGGGCCTTCGAATACCTTTCATCCAACGCTTATCAGAACGATCTTATCGCCAGGGACATGTCCGCTTCGTCCCTGAGGACATACGAACTGTACCTTAAGCAGAAAGACGAGCTCTCCCGCCTCCGGGGGGAACTTTCCGCAATGGAGGAAAAGTACCTTTCCCTTTACACCGAAAGCTTCATGGGACGCTCCGACGCCGTGCTCTTTGAGGAGGGCCTTTCCAACGATTCCCTAAGAAAGACAGCCCTGGCTCTCAGCGGGGCCGTGACGGGAAGCTGCGCGGTGTTCACCCCGGAGGGGGACGGCTTCCGCTATGCCGTCAAGCTCAGGTGTGAAGCGCCCGAAAAGGTGATAAAGGAAATGAACGCGGCCCTTCGCGGCCGGGGAGGAGGCCGGGACGGCTTCGCCCAGGGAAGCGTCTGTGCGCCTCAGGATGAGATAATCTCCTTTTTGAAGTCCACAGGCATCTTTTCTGAAATACAGCGATAACAGGACGGCCGCCCTCGGGCGGCTGTTTTCAGATCTCGTAAAGGTCCCCGTCCTCCAGGATCAGGTGCTCCACCTGGTAGACCTCCTTTACGATGGTCCCGTTTCTAAGGACCGTGAGGCTGCTGTGGTGGTTGTGCCCGTGGATGTTCAGCGGGACCCTCTTCTCGTAAAGGTAGCGGGTGATGCCCTTCAGACCGTCGTGCACTTTGCTGTGATTATCGGTTATGAAGGGCCCGTCGTGGGAGATGAGGATGTCGCATCCGGGAAGCCGTGAAGTGAATTCCAGACTCTCCTCGTGGGTGAAGGAAGGGAAGTTCTCATCCTTGTAGCGGAAGGAGCCCTGCATGCCGCAGACCGAAAATCCCCCGCGTTCCGTGACTTTTCCGTTAAGATCCGTGAGGGAGTATTCCCTCAGGAGGCTGAATCTGTCGTGGTTTCCGAGGACGGCTACGATCTTTTCGGGCGGGACTTCATCCATGATCAGCTTAAGGTCATAGTCGTGCACGTCCCCGAGGATCATGCAAATGTCGCAGGTGACGCCTTTTATCGACTGCCTCAGAAACGGGTCCAGCCACAGTTCCCCGTGGGTATCCGAGACCACCAGCATGTCGAGCCTTCCCGAAAGGGGCCTTACTCCGGCTGACGGATCGAGGCTCATCTCGTATTCGGGAGGGTCCTTCGGGGGCAGTTCCCCTTTTCTGAATATTTTCCAAAAATCTGTTTTCATGTTTTAATTTTAACACGCATGGATTTTTCGTCAAGGAATCGGAGGACAAATGTGTCCTTCCGGGGGGTAAATATTGAATAACCCCTTGCCAGTATGCCAGGGCCTGGTGTAAAATAGACTGGTAATAATACTTATACCCTTATTGCGAGCGGCGGAGTGATCAGGCACAGTGAAGCCCGGCAACCGACAATTATGTACGGTGCCAAAACCTGCAGACGGCAGTCTGAATGATGAGGATACGTGAAGGTCCTCCTGTGAGGTCCTGTTTTTTTAAGGGAATAAGAGAAAGAAGGATATATGAGACATTTCTTTACTTCAGAATCGGTGACGGAAGGTCACCCCGACAAAATGTGCGACCAGGTCAGCGACGCTGTTCTGGACGCGATACTTGAAAAGGACAAAAAAGCCAGGGTCGCCTGCGAGTGCTCCACCACCACCGGCCTTATGCTGGTGATGGGCGAGATCACCACGGACTGCTACGTGGACATACAGACCATAGCCAGGCGCACCATCAGCGAGATAGGATACACCAGGGCAAAGTTCGGCTTTGACGCGGATACCTGCAGCATCCTTACCTCCATCAACGAGCAGTCCTCCGACATTGCCATGGGAGTGGACCTGAGCTATGAGGCCAAGGAAGAGAGCCGCACCAACGAACTGGGTGCCGGGGACCAGGGCATCATGTTCGGTTACGCATGCCGCGAGACGGACGTGCTGATGCCCCTGCCCATCATCCAGGCCCACCGCATCGCCAGAAGGCTCGCCGAGGCCAGAAAGAGCGGTGAGATAGCCTACCTCAGGCCCGACGGAAAGAGCCAGGTCACTGTGGAGTATGAGGACGACAGGCCCGTAAGGATAGATACCGTGGTGGTGAGCACCCAGCACGATCCCGAAGCGACCCAGGAGCAGATCTTCGAAGACGTGAAGAACAGGATCATTCTTCCCACCCTGCCGAAGGATCTCTCCACCGAGGGCATGAAGCTCTACGTCAACCCCACGGGCCGTTTCGTCACCGGAGGCCCACTGGGGGATTCCGGCCTCACCGGGCGCAAGATCATAGTTGATACCTACGGCGGAGCCGCTCCCCACGGCGGCGGAGCCTTCTCCGGAAAGGACCCCACAAAGGTGGACCGCAGCGCCGCGTACATGGCAAGATACGTGGCCAAGAACATCGTGGCCGCCGGCATCGCCGACAAGTGCTGCATCGAACTGGCCTACGCCATCGGAGTGGCGGAGCCGGTCAGCATCTATGTGGATACCTACGGCACCGCAAAGACATCGAACGAGAACATCGCGAAGCTTATACGCGACAGGGTGGATCTGAGGCCCGGAGCGATCATCGAATACTTCGACCTTCTGCGTCCCATCTACCGCCAGACGGCTGCCTACGGCCACTTCGGCAGGGACGATATCGATCTTCCCTGGGAAAAGATCGACGAGAACCTGTTCTGATGGAAAACACGGGAAAAATCGTGTATAATCATACCAGATCCAACAAGGAGGAAACAATTTATGAAGGATGAGATGAAGGACACACTGAACGCCCTTAAAAAGGACGCCGCCGACCTTATTGACATCGTAAAGGATGAGGTCGTCGAAAAGTACAACGAGATCAAGGGGATAGCCCCCGAGAAGATAGAGACCGCGAAGCAGGTCGGAGCCGAGATCCTCAAGGACGCGAAGAGGGAAGGAGCCGCGCTCTACGAAAAGGCCGTGGAGGGCGGAACACAGCTCTACAATACAGCTAAGGAATATGTCTCCGGCAAGATCGACGACGTGAAAGAAGCGGTCCATGACCAGAAGATCAACAATCCCACCCCCGAGATCAAGGATATGATGGGATCCGATCCCGCCTCCGACGCCCTGGCAGAGGCCAGAGCCGCTGTGGAAGCCGCTGAGGAGCGCTGCTGCGAAGACGAGGAAGCATGCTGCTGCGCGGAAGAGACCGAAGAGTGCTGCTGCGAAGAGGAAAAGGAAGGCACCTGCTGCGAGGAGAAGAAGGAAGAGCCCTGCTGCTAGTGCGGAAAAGGTTCACGCTCACAGGGCCGCATCTTAGGATGCGGCCTTTTTGTGCCTTTTACCAACATTTTTCTCAAGTAAAACCCCGCGGTATTGTGAGAGGCCCAAACAAGTGCTATAATTTACAGAATAATGAATTCTTTTTTGGAGTATCCTATGAAACACACAGACATTAATGTACTCAACGCGCATTATGAAGAATATATGGATAAGGACGTGGTGATCTGCGGCTGGGTCAAGTCAGTCAGGAATTCGAAGCAGACCTGCTTTATCGACTTCAATGACGGCACCGGCATGAAGAACGTGCAGATCGTCATCGACAAGTCGGAGGGCTTTGACGAGAGCTGGACGAAGTATTCCATCGGCACCGCCCTTATGATCCGCGGGAAGGTGGTAAAGAGCTTCAACGAGAAGCAGCGCTTCGAGGTAAAGCCCGAGGAG
>CADBPP010000293.1 GCA_902796565.1 uncultured Eubacteriales bacterium
ATAGATCTGACGCATATTCGCATCGCCGGTCTCAACCCAAGTGATATTGTAGGCGAACCGTTCGACGATGGATTCCGCATAGGCGCCGCCACCAAGACGCTTAACCCAGTCCTCCTGCCGATAGAGCGTACAGAAGATGGTGGAGGTGGTATCGAACCTCCGCTCCGAGAGTTCAAAGATGAACTCGATGTCCTCCTTGGATAAATCCTGAATGAGCCATTCATCAAGGATGAGCACTTTGAAAGATGCGTATTTGTTAAGAACCTTCGTCTTCCCTCCGGTAAGCGAAGCCTTGTCGGCATACTCAGACAGAAGTTCTGGAAGCCGTATGTACTTTACTCGATACTGCTGGCGGCAGGCTTCTTTGCCTACTGCACAGCCAAGGAATGTTTTTCCTGAACTGGTGTAGCCTTGGAACACGATGCTCTTGCAGTCTTCCACGAACTTGCAGCTGGCGATCTCATCCATGACACCACGGCTGATTGGACGTTTGTCCGTGTAGAGGATGTCATGCACGTCTGCCCTGGGTAGCCGGAACTTTGCGTTCTTAATGAGGCGTTGAACCTTGTCGTTGTACTTCTCCTGATAGACGATATCCGTGATCCTCTGGAACCGATCATCGAAAGGGAGGGACAGGGTCTGCTGGTCATGAGACTGCATCTCAATGGCCTCGATGAACTCCCCGATGTTCATCAGACGGAGCTTTCTCTTTGTCTCTTCATTGAGCATTATGCCTGCCCTCCTTTCCGGTAGTAGTCACTTCCGCGGAGATACCCAGAGGGGCTGTCCTCGGGAGAAGAGGGGGCATTCTTCTGTTCCTTGTAGATGATGTCTTGATTTGCGGAGAGGATTGCCTTAAGATGACGGTAACGGGGCACCTTAATCCCTCTGCTGATGGCGAGCTCACAGGCGGTTTCCAGACGGGCATCTGTATACGTCCTGCTAAGGCGCAATACTGCAAGACAAGGGTTATAGCCCTGTTCTTTTATGCTCACGCTACCGAAGATTCGGTCGATGACCATCCTGGTTGACTTCCCGATGGAAGCCGCCCAGTTACGAATCCGCTCGTCATCCCACTCGACGATGTTGCGGAAAGCCGGCGGCATGTCCTCCTCATGCGTGGAATACTTGTTTATCGCGTAATCCGGGAACCTATTGTGTGTGGTCAGACGCTCGCCCTTGTGGTATATCTCGACGGTAGTATCGGTGACCCGCAGATCTACCTTTTTCCTCGCATACTGATATGGACAGGAATACCTGTTCTTTTTGTACACGACATGGAAGTCAAGGTTCACGGAACGGTTGTACACCCACTCCGATATCTCATAGGGGGCATCCGGAAGCGGACGGAGGGACTCACGCTCCTCCATGAGAACCTCATAGCGGCTCCCGTCCCGCTTTTGAAAGGGTTCACGGTTGAATTTGTCGAGTTTCGCAGCAACGCTTCTTTTGAGGTCTGCAAACGAATAATAAACATCGTTTCTGCAACGCGCGATGATTGCCGTGGCGATCTTGCCAACAGTTCCCTCGACGGACGGTTTCTGCTTGGGCTTCCTGACACCTGCAGGCATGATTGCTGTCATATAATGAGACCCCAGCGCTGCATAATCATCGGTGAGAACGATCTCACCTTCCTTAGGATGCGTGACAACGCCCGTCTTAAGGTTGTCGCACACCGTCCTGACAGGAACGCCGCCAAAATACTCGTACATATGGATGTGGCAACGCAGGAATGTGTCCATCTTCATGTCAAGGCACGGTTCCACATAGGAATACTGACTATACGGTAAGGTCCCTACAAAAAGATAGGCAGTTATTACTTCGCCGGTGGATGTGTCGACAAAGTGCATCGTCGGTCCCGACCAATCAACTTCGGCTCTTTCCCCGGGCTTGTGCTCCAAGTGGTTGGTGAGCCTGTTCGAAATGGTGTATTCGGCATACCCTTCGTTGAACTTGGTCTTCCCCATAGGAATCTCGCCGCGCTTCTCGCAGCGTTCCACGTATTCCTCATGAAGGAGCTTCAGGGTTACACCGACCTTCTTGAGCTCCTGATGGACATGATCGTAATCAGGGTTTCCGTACATGGTCTCACTGGCGTGTTTCTCTGGGTAGAAGAGCCTGTAGACCTCTTGTTCCTCAAGGTTGCGGACATCGTTGTAACTGATGCCGCCCTCATCGGCAATGTTGAATACATCGCTGACAGAATGCCTTGAGATGTGTCGTGTGGATGCGATGGTGTTTCTCGATAGCCCCGCATCCCGAAGCTGCATAATCAGCTTCACGTTGATTTTTCTGGCCATTCTTTTGGCCTCCTTTCGTTGAATTCGGAGCATCGCTCCAGTTGACATTCTAACGAAAGGAACCTCAAATGATAGACCGAAAACAAAACCTGCGCTAAATGGCGGTCAACCTGTGCTAAAGTGCGGATTGCATCAAATGGGCTGAAGCGCGGTCAGGGTGAGCTGAATTGCGGACGGGGTGTGCCGACACCCCGGAATAATCACGATATAGTATGCGCACATGGATGCGCCGAAGATTGTGTAGTACCAATGGGAAAAGAATTGCACAACGAACCATAGAAGAAGTATGGCG
>CADBPP010000294.1 GCA_902796565.1 uncultured Eubacteriales bacterium
TACACAGTATGAAGAGTTCACCAAAGAGGCTGAGGAGCTTGAATCACCACCCTTTGATACCATCGGAGATGCAATGGAAGCGGAAGGCTATACCGGAATTGCCGGCAGCGATGAAGAGCATTTCGTTGTCGTTGTGGAGATGGATGGTGAATACATCCGCCTGTGCGCCGATCTGGACGAGGAAGCGATAAGGCTTAGCGGTGCCACACTGGATTATACGGATGCCGATTCTCTGGAAGCTGCATTCGAGGCATACAACGCATATATTGCGACACTGCCCATTTCCATTGCCGAGAAAATCACTGCGGAGCCTGTATCCCAGGAGGAACTTGACGAGCTGGCCGGCAAAACACTGATAGAAGTGGAAGAAGCCGGATACGAGTCAAGTGAAACCCAGCGCGGCGATAATGACGAAATGTTTTACCTCGTAAGCAGCGGCCTGTTTGAATACACCCTTCTCCTGAACGAGACTGCCACGGAGTATCATGAGCACGATGACAACGGATATATCGGTGATCTGACGGTGAAGAGCGCCAGCTTTACCGGCCTGTCACGCAATGCGGCGGAGCTGCGCTATCATGCGGACGGCACGGTAGATATGAAAGATGATCCCTGGGCAATCTTCAATTCACTGGTGGATAAAATTACCGATGCGAGCAATTCCGGAAAAGATATTGAGACCATCATTGAAGAGCTGTCGGAAGAGATGCCGGAGTATGCGGATGAAATCAGGACAGCTGCGGAGTTTATTTCCCTCATTAGCGGCCAGGTAGGAGAAGCGGAATCTGAGGAAGCCGAAGAATCTGAAGCTGAAGATGTTTTTTGACAAACCATCCCTCGAGCTTAGTGCCATTCATGCTTTGGCTACCTCTAAGCCTATAACGGAGAGTCTGTCATGGATGAAACCGCGTAGCGACGCTGGATAAGCGTCCTTGACGCACTCTCTGTTACTGGTTACGCTTACAAGCCAGCATGAATAATATTCAGCGTTATTCGGGAATCATAACTGCGGTTTTTTTGGAATATCAACTTCCAATACACACCGAACATCGACAGCGAGGACAAGTCGCTATTGGCTTATTTCCTTCTTCCGGCCAATATCGTGCATGAGAACCAGAACGGGAACGTCCTTCCGTCCTTGACCAGCTGGGGAAGGCGAAAGAGGAAGACATGAAGGGAGTGGAACGTCCGTCTGTACGGAAGCAACCGGCAAAGGCGGAACCGGCACTGTAAAACAGTACATTACCGCAAAATGCAGCCGGATGGTTTTTAAACTGTCCGGCTGTTGTCTTAGTGAACGAGGTATGGTATACTCATGGAAACAAACCTATAATTCGGTGTTATGGAGATTGATATGCAGCATAATGAAATTGTGTTATTTGAATCAGGAGATAAATCTATTGTCCTGAATGTTCCCATTGATCATGATACAGTATGGCTTACCCAGGCACAAATGACAGAACTCTTTTCTGTCAACCGTACCGTGATCACACGCCATATCAATAATGTTTTCAAAGAAGAGGAACTAACACGAGAAAGCAATGTGCAAAAAATGCACATTGCAAATTCTGATCGTCCTGTTCAGTATTATAATCTCGACGTTATCATTTCTGTAGGATATCGTGTCAAATCTCAAAGGGGAATAGAGTTTCGCAAATGGGCAAATGCTATTCTGAAAAAGTATGTCCTTGACGGATATGCAGTAAATGAAAAGCGATTACAGGCTTTACAGAAAACAGTAGAAATCCAAACGAAAATGCTGGCTAATACCCTGGAAATAGAGCATGATGAGATACTGAAAGCCGTAAATATGTACACACAGGCATTGATGCTGTTAGACCAGTATGACCATCAGACTCTTGAGAAACCAGAAGGGAATACACCTGTATATCGCATAACATACGAAGATTGCCGAAATATGGTTGATCATATGGAGGATATCTTTAAATCGGATGTCTTTGGAGTAGAAAAAGAAGCAGGAAAAGTTGAAGGAATTCTTGCCGCTGTTTACCAGGATGTATTCGGCGGTGAGGTATACCCGTCGATAGAGGAAAAGGCAGCTAATCTCCTATACTTCATGATAAAAGACCATCCATATGCTGATGGATGCAAGAGAATCGCAGCATCACTGTTTCTGGAATTTCTGAACCGCAATAACGCATTAATCAGGGAGGATGGACAGAAGGTCATCAGTGATGGGGCACTTGTTGCTATTACATTGATGATTGCTGAATCAGATCCAAATGAGAAAGAAATTATGACGGCACTGGTAATGAATCTTATAA
>CADBPP010000295.1 GCA_902796565.1 uncultured Eubacteriales bacterium
ACGAAGACGGGACGGTTCTTTTCATCCTCTATGACCTTTTCCAGTTCAGCCTCGTCGTACTTGATCCCTCCGGGCTTGAAGATGTCGGGCCTTCCCTGGGCGTGCACCTCGTGCACCTGCAGGAGAAGCTTCGTGATGGCTCCCATGTCCTTTTTCTCGGCTTTTCTTATCATACTGTTACCTCCGAAGTAAGATAGTTTATGACGCTCATCAGCGCCGCTGTCAGCCTGTCCTCCTCCGTCCCTGAGGGATGGAGCTCTTCATCGTATACGTAGGGAAGATGGATGAAGATTATCGCGGCCCCGGTGCTCCTCAGATATCTGAGGACATTGTAGTAAACGTCGTTGCATACGAAGCTTCCCGCGTCGGTGGAGAGCCGGGCGGAAACGCCCTTCTTTCGTATCTCGTCCACCACAGCCTCCGCGTCCACGTCCGTGGCCCATGCCTCCTGTCCGTTCACGGCGATCTTCTCGTTCACCGGCATATATCCGCTGTTGTCCGGTATCGAGGCATTGCGGATGTTTCTGGCCATGGCTTCCACGCTCACGTAGCTGCGGCTCCCCGCCTGTCCCGTGAGCAGGATCATGTCCGGCCTGAAACGGCCCGCTTCCTCCATCCCTTTCATGAATGCTTCCGAAAACACCACGGGAAGGACGAGCCTTTTCATCTCCCAGTTTTCGGGAGGTCTGATATTTGCGGTCACAGTCATCGAAGAATTCGTATCCTCTCCTCCGAAGGGCTCAAAGCATGTGATCAGGATCTTTTTCATTCGTTTTCCTCAGTTTCCTTTCTCGGCTCCCTTCGCGGAACTCATCTCGGTCACCATCGTCGGTCCCAGTATCAGCAGGGCTCCCGCGATGACCGCGGCGGTGAGGGGCTCCCTCAGAAGGACTGCCGAGAAGAAGATGGCGCAGACGGGATCGATATAGCTGAACAGGGCCGTGGTCTGGGCGCTCAGGGTCTTCATGGACCCGAAGTACAGGGTATATGCAGCCCCGGTATGGACGAGCCCCATGGTAAGGAGCACGCACCACTGAAGGGCGCTCATGTCGGGGAAGAAAGCTCCTTTCCCCATCAGGGCATAGGGCATCACGGCGAGCCCCGCATACAAAAGCTGGAAGAACGTCATCTCCATGTCGGAAATGTCCTTCAGGCGCTTGTTCAGGAAGATCACCGAAGCGTAGAGCATGGCAGCCCCGAGACCCAGGAGGATCCCCCTGAGTTCCCCCGCTGCGATGGACTTTCCCGAGGCGATCCCCGTGATAAGGACCATCCCCGCCAGGGAACATATGACGCAGATGAGCCTTTTCAGGCTGAGTTTCTCCCCGGTGATGAAGGGGGAGAGGAGTATCACGAATACCGGCTGCATGTAGTAGCACAGCGTCGCCACCGCCACTGATGTGTAGCGGTACGCCTCGAACAGAAGTATCCAGTTGGCTCCTATGGCGGCTCCGGAGACGAGAAGTATCTTCATGTTCCTTTTAAGGTGCTCACGCTTGAAGCGTATCCTTCTTACGGCTGAATACAGAAGAATGAAGAGCGCGCCGCAGATCCCCCGGAAACAGGCGACAGCGGCTGAACTCATGGGTATGAGACGGACGAACACGCCGATGCTTCCGAAGATGACCATCGACAGTATCATTTCAGTCTTTTTCTCATGCATGGCTTTTCCTCGTATTGTCGATAATTATACAATATATGGGGCGCGCTCACATCTCTTTTTGCCCCGGAGCGAATAAATTTTCCGTTTAATCATATAATAATCGGCAAACAGGATGCAGTAAATTGATGGTATGGTATAATCTTTGTTGAAATCTTTATCATTACAGAAAGGATAACTTCAGATGAACAAGCAGGATTTAGTTAGAAAGATCGCCAAGGAGAGCGATGTTACGATAAAGCAGGCAGCACTCGTTCTTGACAAAACCCTTGACGCCATCACCGATGCCCTCGCGGAAGGCGAAAAGGTACAGCTCGTAGGATTCGGCACATTCGAGGCCAGACAGAGATCCGGAAGGATCGGACGCAACCCCAGGACCAACGAGCCCGTGGACATCAAGCCCTCAAAGGTTCCTTCCTTCAAGGCTGGAGCAAAGCTCAAGGCCAAGGTCAAGTAATCTTTCAGACTAGGATCTGACGCTGCCGCATCGACGGCAGCTTTTTTATACGAAAAAGGCCCGCTCGCGCGGGCCTTCATATCGATCTTTCAATGTCTTCTCACTGCTTGATGCTTCCGAGCAGGTCATCTGCGGCGTCCTTGGCGCCCTCGATGAAGTCTCC
>CADBPP010000296.1 GCA_902796565.1 uncultured Eubacteriales bacterium
GGCATCTACATCCAGATGGAGGATGAGATCAGCTCCATGGCCGCCATCATCGGCGCGAGCTGCTCCGGCAAGAAGTCCTATACGGCGACTTCCGGCCCCGGCATCTCGCTCATGTCTGAGAACCTCGGCGTCGGCGTTATGGGCGAAGTTCCCTGCGTCATCATCGACGTACAGCGTTCCGGCCCCTCCACCGGTCTTGCGACGAAGCCCGCGCAGGGCGACGTCATGCAGGCCCGCTGGGGCACCCACGGCGACCACTCCGTCATCGTGCTTACGCCCTCGAGCGTCCAGGACTGCTTCGACCTCATGATCAAGGCCTTCAACTTTGCCGAGCAGTACCGCACGCCGGTCATCTTCCTTTCGGACGAGATCGTCGGCCACCTGAGAGAGCAGTGCGTCATCCGCTCGGAAGGCGAGTACGAGGTCATCGACCGGAAGAAGCCTGAAGGCGACCCGAAGGAATACAAGCCCTTCGAGCACGAGAAGTACGGCGGACTGGCCCCGCTCGCTTCCTACGGCAGCGAGTACATCTTCAAGATCAACGGTTCCATGCACGACGCCTGGGGACGTCCCTCGGCAGCGCCCGCGAACGCGGAAAAGATGATCAAGCATCTTTCCGAGAAGATCGAAGCGCACGCGGACGAGATCGCCATGGTGAGAAAGTACAACCTGGACGACGCCGAGTATGTGATCATCGCCTACGGCGGAGTGGCAAGAAGCGCCCTTTCGGCCATGAAGAAGGCAAGGGAAGAGGGTATTAAGTGCGGCGTGCTGCAGATCATCACCCTCTGGCCCGTTCCTTCGAAGGAGATCGAGGCCGTCATGAAGCAGGCGAAGGCCGTCTTCGTCCCCGAAATGAACCTCGGACAGTACATCGGCGAGGTGGAGCGCAGGAATCCGCGCAACATCCCGGTCATTGGCATCAACCGCGTGGACAGCATGCCGATCCAGCCGAAACAGATCCTTGCACAGATTGAGGAGGCCGCGAAATGATCAGAGATTATTTGTTAGTAGAAAAGCTTCCGCTGTTCTGGTGCGCCGGCTGCGGCGACGGTGTTGTCCTGCAGAGCATCATGAGGAGCATCGACAAGCTCGGCTGGAAGAAGGAAGAAACGGTCTTCGTCACCGGCATCGGCTGCTGGGGCAAGGCGGATGACTACGTCACCACCAACTCCTTCCACGGCACCCACGGCCGCGCGATCCCGTATTCGACGGGCATCAAGCTCGCGAATCCCGACCTGCACGTCCTGACCCTCATGGGCGACGGCGACGGCATCACGATCGGCGGCAACCACCTGATCCATGCGGCGCGCCGCAACGTGGACATCACGGCGATCATGGTCAACAACCTGAACTACGGCATGACCGGCGGCCAGTATTCCGGCACCACCCCGAAGGGCAGCGTCACGAAGACCTCGCCCTACGGCCATGTGGAGTACGGCTTCGACGTCTGCGACGTGGTCCGCGCTTCGGGCGGCTCGTTCGTGGCGCGCGCTACCGTCTACGACGTGGTGCAGCTCAACAAGATCATCGACCAGGCTGTGGCGCACAAGGGATTTTCGTTCGTCGAAGTCATCGCTCCCTGCCCGACCCAGTTCGGCCGCATGAACGGGATCAAGAACGCGCCCGAGATGCTGAAGTGGATCAAGGAGCGCACGGTCCCGATCGCGAAGGCGAAGGACATGGACTACGAGGAGCTTCGGACCAAGTTCGTGACCGGCGTGTTCGTTGACCGCGAGCAGGAGGACTACAGCACCTCCTACAAGCGCCTGATCGAAAGCCTGAAAGGAGAGAACTGATATGGGAGTTCAGAAAGAGATCACCATCAGCGGCGTCGGCGGACAGGGCATGATGGTCTGCGGCACCCTGCTCGCGGAAGCGGCAGTGCTGTTTGATAAGGGCAACGCGACCTTTTCTTCCGAGTACGGCACGGAGGCGCGCGGCACCTTTGCCAAGGCGGACGTCATCGTGAGCGAAGAGGAGATCTATTTCCCGGACGTGACCGAGCCCGACCTGATCATCTGCCTGCATCAGAAGGCCTATGTGCGCTATTCCGGAAAGACCGAGAACCACGCGCTCATCATTTACGATCCGCAGGAGGTCCAGCCCGACCCGGCGCAGGCCGAGTACGAGAAGAGCGTCGAGATCGCCCGCATTGCCCGTGAGGAGCTCGGGAATCCCGCCTGCGCGAACATCGTGACCATGGGCCTGATCGCGGGCCTGACCGACTGCGTCAGCGTGGATGCCGGCAAGAAGGCGATCGAGCGCTTCTTCGGGAAGAAGGGCGAAAAGGTCCTGAACCTGAACTACAAGGCGTTCGACTGCGGTTATGAGATCGGAAAAGGAATGAAATGATCGTGAACTGACGCGGGTACCGGCGGCATTCCGTGACCGGGGCTGCCGCCCGCGTCGTTTTTTGTTTTTCAGGCGGATTAGGTGGAATGAATATTTTCGTATTTATCGGTTTTCTGCTCGTGATCGCCCTGATCGTGGGCGTGGGCGTCTTCTCCGGCCGGAGCGTGAAGGATTCGAAGGATTTCCTCACCGGCGGCGGCCGCGCGGGCGCTTTTCTCGTGTTCGGCACCATGATGGGGAGCCTGGTCGGAAGCCAGGCGACCGTCGGAACGGCGCAGCTCGCGTTCAGCTGGGGCCTTTCGGCCTGGTGGTTCACGCTGGGTTCGGGGATCGGCCTTGTGTTCCTTGCGCTTTTCTTTGCGAAGCCCTTCCGCGAGAGCGGCTCGACCACCGTTTCGGGGATCATCACGAAGGAGTTCGGCAAGACCGTCGGGAGCCTTAGCTCGGTCCTCTGCTCCCTCGGCATCTTCATCAGCGTCCTGGCGCAGATCATCGCCTGCACCGGGCTCATAACGCTCCTGTTCCCCGGCTGCCCGACCGTGCTCGCGATCCTTTTCTCGGTCGCCCTGATGATCGTCTACATCGTCTTCGGCGGCAGCATCGGCGCGGGAAGGGGCGGCGTGGTCAAGATGGCCCTGCTCTACGCGTCCATGCTGACGGGCGCGGCGGTCGTGCTTTATCTGAGCGGCGGGCTTTCCGGCCTGCACAAGGCCCTGGACGGCGTGCTGAACGGAACGGCGCTCGGACTCATGCAGAAGGGACCGGTGACGGACGCGGCCGCCCTTTCCTCAAGGTATTACAGCCTTGTGGCGAGAGGCGTTTCGAAGGATATCGGTTCCGGCGTGTCGCTGGTCCTCGGCATCCTCTCCACGCAGGTCTACACCCAGGCCACTATCAGCGCGAAGGACCTCCGCTCCGCGAAGAACGGCGCCTGGCTCGGCGCGGTCCTTACGCCTCCGATCGGCCTTGCCGGCATCGCGGTCGGCATGTACATGCGTACGAAGTACGTGACGCCGGCGGAGCTTGCGGCCCTCAGTGCGGCCGGTGCCGATGTTTCCGGCTTCCGCGTGCTGAATTCCACGATCCAGGCCTTCCCGACCTTCGCGATCGACCATCTGCCGCCTCTCGTGGCCGGCATGATCGTCGGCACGCTGCTCATCACCATCGTCGCGGGCGGCGCGGGCCTTTCCTTAAGCATCGGCACCATTTTCGTGCGCGATATCTACCGCAGGTTCGTACCGGACCTTGACGCGAAGAAGGAACTCATCGTGTCCCGCAGCGCGGTGGCCTGCGTGCTCGCCGCGGCGGCCGTCGTGGCCTCGCTCATGCCGGGCACGATGCTGAACGACCTCTGCTTTCTGTCGATGGCGCTCCTCGCGACCGTCATCTTCATGCCGCTCTGCTTCGCCCTTTACTTAAGCGGAAGCACCGACAGCCGCTTCGCCCTGGTCAGCATGATCGCGGGACCGGCGTCGGTCATCGCGGGAAAGGCGGCCGGCGTGGGCTTCGACCCGCTGTTCATCGGAATGGCGGTCACGATCCTCGTGATGTACGCCGGGTATTTCAAGGGGAAGAAGAGCAGCTGAGGACAATTTGAACCGGAAGAACTTATGTAAACTCTTTGGGCCTGGGAGGAAGAATTCATCCAAACAGTTCACCAAAAAAGCATGCCCAAAGGCTGGAACAAGCGTTGTTTGAAAGATCATATTGTAATTTTTGGGCCTGAGAGGAAGGATCCTTTAAAAGGTTCACCAAAACCGGGATCGAACGCGGCCAATACGGCATGGCCTGCGGGCATTTTTTGGTGAATGCTCCGTCGGATCCCTCTTTGCCGGCCCAAACCGTGAGTTCACCGGTCAATGCCGGCCCATGCAGGCCCAAACTTGGGCGCCGGTCAACGCCGGCCCATGCCGGCCTATAAGACCGATGTCTCATATTTTTTGTTGGAGGAGAACGACATGCAGGGGGAACAGTCAAGGATCCATAAAGAGGGACAGGCCCGTATTTCGACGCGCGCGCTCCTGAAGGGCGCCGGTTTTACGGATGAGGAGATCGCGAAGCCGTTCATCGGCATCGCCTGCTCCTGGACCGATTCCTTTCCGGGCCACAAGCATCTGAACGAACTCGCGCAGGACGTGGCGAAGGGAGTCTACGTGGGCGGCGGGACCCCCATGATCTTCAATACCATCGCCATCTGCGACGGCTACTGCGGCTCGACGCCGGGCGCGAAATACTCGCTCCCGAGCCGTGAGCTCATCGCCGACAGCGTGGAGAGCATGGCCATCGCCCACGGCTTCGACGCCCTCGTGCTCGTATGCGCCTGCGACAAGATCGTGCCCGGCATGCTGAACGCGGCGGCGAGGCTCGACCTTCCGGCCATCGTGGTCACGGGAGGCCCCATGCTGCCCGGAAACATCTGCGGGCAGAGGGAGAGCCTCGCGACCATCCACGCGGCGACCCGCGCCTTCAACGCCGGGAAGATGACGGCAGAGGAGTACAGGGAGCGCGAGGACAAGTGCATGCCCGGCTGCGGCTCCTGCGCCGGCATGTACACGGCGAATTCCATGGGATGCATCACCGAGGTCATCGGCATGCAGCTTCCGGGAGGCGGTACCATTCCGGCGGTCTACGCCGAGCGCGAGCGCCTCGCGAAGGAGAGCGGGAAGCAGATCATGGAGCTCTGGCGCAGGAATGTAAAGCCCTCGGATATCATCACAAGGGCCTCCCTGCTGAACGCGATCACCGTCGACATGATGCTGGGCTGCTCGACGAATACGCAGCTCCACCTGACCGCGCTCGCGCACGAGCTCGGCCTTACGGTCACGCTCGAGGATTTCGACGAGCGCTCGCAGCATACGCCCATGCTCTGCTCGCTTTCCCCGAGCGGCAGCGATTACCTTTCGGACCTCTATGAGGCGGGCGGCATCCAGGCTGTCCTGAAGGAAGGCCTGGACAACGGACTCATCGACGGCTCGCCGCTCACCGTGAGCCTTCAGTCCGTCGCGGAGAACGTAAAGGACGCGAAGATCCGCAATTACGAGGTCATCCATCCGGTGAGCGCGCCCTTAAAGCACCAGGGGGGCCTCAGGATCCTCCGGGGGAACCTCGCGCCGGACGGCGCCATTGCGAAGGCAAGCGCCATCGCGGAGCATATGCAGAGCTTCACGGGGAACGCGGTCTGCTTCGATTCCGAGGAGGACGCGAAGCAGGCGGTGCTGGACCGCAGGTTCAAAGACGGCGATATCATCGTGCTCCGCTACGAGGGGCCGAAGGGCGGCCCCGGCATGCAGGAGATGGCCCGGCTCATCACCCTCGTGCAGTCGACGGAGTACGGGGAGAAGATCCCGCTCATTACGGACGGACGCTTCTCCGGCATGACGCGCGGCGCGTCGATCGGCCACATTTCCCCGGAGGCGGCCGCGGGCGGCCCCCTGGCGCTGGTAAAGGACGGCGACCGCATCCATTACGACGTGAATGAGAAGGTGCTCGAGGTCCTGATCTCCGACGAGGAACTTGAAGCGCGCAGGAAGGCCTGGAAGGCTCCGGAGCCGAAGGTGAAGACCGGCTGGCTCGCGCGCTACGCGAAGCTCGTGACGAGCGCCGACAAGGGGGCCGTGCTTCAGTGACACAGCCTGCTTGTTATTAATCAAACACGTTATTTTTTCGACATTTCTTGCATTTGGCAAAAGAACGTACTATCCTTTGTATGACATTCAAAACAGATGTCATACAAAGGATTTTTTTCGGAGGGATAAGGATATGAAGATCGGATTTATCGGACTCGGCGTCATGGGCGCTCCCATGTGCAAAAACCTTCTGAAAGCGGGTTATGAAGTGACCGCGTTCAACCGTTCCTTTAACGCGAACTTTGAGTCCTGCGTCGCGGCCGGCGCAAGAAAGGGCCTCAGCAACGCGGACGTCGCGGCACACTCGGACGTCGTCATCCTCATGGTGCCGAACTCGCCGAACGTCGAGGCGGCCGTCTTCGGACCCGGCGGCGTCGCGGAGGGCGCGAAGCCGGGTCTCGATATCATCGATATGAGCTCCATCGCGCCGCTGGCCTCGAAGTCCATCGCGGAGCGCTGCGAAAAGGCCGGGATCCATATGATGGACGCCCCGGTCTCCGGCGGGGAGCCGAAGGCGATCGACGGCACGCTCTCGATCATGTGCGGCGGACCGAAGGAACTGTTTGACAAATACAAGGAAGTGCTCGACGTGCTCGGAAGCTCGGTCGTGCACTGCGGCGACGTGAACGGCGCCGGCAATACCGTGAAGCTCGCGAACCAGATCATCGTGGCGCTGAACATCGCGGCCTGCGCGGAGGCCTTCGAGCTCGCCGTCATGGCCGGCGTGGACCCGCAGAAGGTCTACGAGGCGATCCGGGGCGGCCTTGCAGGTTCCACCGTCATGGATGCCAAGGTCCCGATGATGATGGACCGCAATTTCAAACCCGGCTTCCGTATCGACCTTCATATCAAGGATCTGAACAATGCTCTGGATACCGGTCACGGACTCGGCACACCGATGCTGCTGACCAGCGCGGTCCAGGAGATGATGCAGTGGCTGCATAACAACGGCTGCGGCAGCGATGACCACAGTGCGATCCTGAAATACTACGAGAGAATCACGGGCGTGGAAGTGAAGAAATAATGATCCCACAGGTATCATTCAGGACCTGTGCAGAAACTGCTTCTGCACAGGCTCCTGATCAGTAGTACATACATATTCAAGGAGGATTAACAACATGACAAAGAAACTGATGGCAGCACTGGTTGGCCTGGGAGCCATGGCAGCACTGACAATGAGCGTTTCCGCAGCAGAATACAACTGGGTAGCGGCGATCCATCTTCCGGAGACCACCACTCACACACAGGCTCTGCAGTATTTCGCGGATCAGCTGAAAGAGAAATCCGACGGACGCATCGAAGTAACTGTCAGCCCGGGCGGAGCGCTTGGTTCTCAGCGTGAGATCATCGAATCCGTAGATCTCGGCTCCATCCAGATCGGCTTTGGCGAGTGCTCTGTGTATTCCAACTATGACGAAGCTTTCGGCGTTCTGAATCTCCCGTTCCTGTTTGACAACTATGATCAGCTGTTCGCGGCATGCGACGGTGAAATGGGTCAGTGGATGGAAGCGAAACTGGAAGAAGAGACCAATCTTCATATTCTGAACTGGCTGAATGGCGGCGCCCGCATGATCTACAGCACAAAACCGCTGGAGACCTGGGATGACCTGAGCGGCCTGAAGATCCGTACTCCCGAATCCAATGTTTATGTTTCCACTTTCTCCGCTCTTGGAGCGAACCCGACCCCGATCGCCATGACTGAGGTTTATTCTTCTCTGCAGCAGGGTGTTGTTGAGGCTATGGAAGGAACACTGGAGACCGGTATCAGCTACAAGATGTATGAAGTCTGCTCCGATATGCTTAAATCCGGCCACATCTATGCAGACTGCCAGTTCGTTATGAACAAAGACCTGTACAACGGCCTTCCGGATGACATCAAAGCGATCGTTGACGAGTGCGCAGCGGATGCCGAGACCTGGGAGAGAGAGACCTGGCTGGCGAATGAAGACGGCTATCTGACACAGCTTCAGGAGAACAATACGACTGTTCATGAGATCGAGAACACCGAAGCGAAAGAAGCAGTTGCTTCCTTCTATGAGGAGTACATCGGCGGCGATGAGAACAAACAGGCAGTCTTCGATATGATCCAGGCTGTTACACAGTAATCATTGCACAGACATACGGAAGAACCGGACCGTTGGTCTGCCGGCTCCTGATCCGGGGCGGCACGGGAACGGGGCGGTAAGTTCATAAGTACGCGGGGCAGCCGAGGCGGATTGCCGGACTGCCCCGATTTTCTCAGGCGGATTTTGCAGAAAACCACAGGCCCGGAAATACCCGGGGAACGGAGCGTCCTGCAAAGTCAGATAAAGGAAAAAGAAAAATGAAAACACTGACTAATATTTTGAAAAGTATTGCGGCAGCCATCCTGCTGATCGGTGTAATCATCACTTTCATTGCCGTTATCGCCAGGCGTGTTTTCAACAATTCGATCGTCTGGTCCGAAGAATTCATCCGTTATGCATTTATCTGGATGTTCTTCCTGGCAATGCCGATCTGTACACTGAAAGGTTCTCACCTGACACTGGACCTGATTCCCAGCCGTCTGCACGGAGGGGCCAAGAAAGGCCTTACGATCGCGATCGAACTGATCTGTATCGCATTTGATATCGTACTGGTTATCCTGGGCTTCCCGTTTGCCCTGGGCAATGTGAAACAGACCAGTGCCGCTTTACATATTCCTTATGGATATATTAACATTGCCATTCCGGTGGGAGCTCTGCTGATGGCGATCTTTTCCGCGTACCGCATCTACCAGATCGTGTCAGGCAAGATCGACCTTGACGCGTCAGGAGAAGAAACGGAGGTGGAAGCATGATATCAGTACTTGTTATTGTATTTGTCGTTCTGCTTCTGATCGGGGCCCCGATCGCGTACTGCATGGGTGCCGGCGCGTACCTGTCCATGGCGATGTACATGCCTCAGGCAAA
>CADBPP010000297.1 GCA_902796565.1 uncultured Eubacteriales bacterium
ATCTCCCTGAAGATCATGACCCTGTCGAATTCCCGCCAGAAGATCAACGACTGCCTGGGAAATCCCGTGGAGATAGGCATCGCGGTCATCTGGAGGGTGGTGGATACGGCAAAGGCGGTATTCGATGTGGACAACTATAAAGAGTACCTTTCCCTGCAGTGTGATTCGGCTCTCAGAAACATCGTGCGCATGTATCCCTATGACGTGGCCCCCAACGTGGACACCACGGGAGACGGCATCGCAGACGACGGCTCCCTGAGGGGCTCCAGCGAGCTGGTGGCGGAGAGGATAAGGAGCGAGATCCAGTCCAAGGTATCCGCGGCCGGCATAGAGGTCATGGAGGCCCGCATCACATATCTCGCCTACGCGCCCGAGATCGCCGCCGTCATGCTGCAGCGCCAGCAGGCGTCAGCCATCATCGACGCCAGGAAGATGATAGTGGACGGAGCCGTGGGCATGGTGGAGATGGCCCTGGAGCGTCTTAAGGAGAACGAAGTGGTGGATCTGGACGATGAGAGAAAGGCCGCCATGGTATCGAACCTCCTGGTGGTGCTGTGCGGGAACCATGACGCCCAGCCCGTGGTGAATTCCGGAAGCATCTATTAATAAAGGACGGCCATGGGAGACGACAGAAGGAAGCAGGTCCCCTTAAGGATCTCTGCCTCCCTGTACGAGGAGCTGTCCCGGTGGGCGGAGGATGAATTCCGCTCCCTTAACGGGCAGATAGAATATCTTCTCACCGAGGCGGTAAGGCGCCGCAGGGGGACTGGGAAGGATGCGGAGGAAAACTCATGAGCATAAACTTTCACGCCCAGCAGAACCGGGGCTTTCGCTTCAGCGTTATAGAAGAGATACAGAGAAAGTGGCGGGAGAGGTTCACCGGTTACGACCCGGAAAGGGTTTGCCGTATCCTGGGACTTGAGCGGGACGATAAATATCTCTACGTGAGATACTATGATGATCTTTTTCGCCTCAGGCTCGCCGACGGTGTCCTGGAAAAGAAGCTCAGGCAGAAAAGGGACAGAGCGGGATATATCGACCTGGAGACCGGTGAGAAGGTGGATTACGATCCTGACTGGGATGAGGACGTGTTCTTCAACGAGGCCATGAGCGTATACCACATCCTCTACCATGTGAAGGATGAGCCGGGAAGGAGCGGGGAATGGCTCACCAACGAGAACATCATCAACTCCAACGCCCGCACAGACATCCCCGATCCGCTGCTGAGCCCTTTTTCCGCGGCTTTCACAGGAAGATGCGATGACCTGAGGGCCGCATGCGAGGCTGCCGGAGGCACAGCCATCCGGGAGAGGGGGGACGTATGCTATGAATTCGTATCCTTCCCCCAGATCCACCTGAGGCTGATCTTCTGGGACGCGGACGAGGATTTCCCGGCAGCCACGAAGATACTTTTTGACTCCCGCGTCACGGACTATGTGCATATCGAAACGACGGGCTGCATCATAGCAGATCTTTTCGACAGGCTTGAACAGAAACAGTTCGAGGTTCAGGCCCGCCCGGTCTGATCGGGGATCAAAAAAACAGGCCGCGATCCGTGCCGGCATGTTAGGGACAGACCCGGGTACATTATTACAACGGCACATGTAGCGGATGGCAGGAGTGAGCGGATTCCCGCCATCCGATTTTTTCAGTTTACAGGCAGTGTCGGACTCCATTCGAAGAGGAGAAAAGCCATATAATGCGGGATAGTAAGAGTATTGTCGGATACAGAAAGGTTTGAATCCTTGATCCGTATCAGACGGGTCTCACCGTAATGATCCGGGTGGGACATTACGGTTTTCGCGCTTTTGGTGTTCCCGTCTGTCGCTTTGACTTCAAGTATCGTTGCTCTGCCGTGATGATTGATGACAAAATCAAGTTTCAATCCGCTGTCTTTTGCAAAATAGAAAAACCTGCCTCCGCGCTTGTATAAAGCATCAGCGATGAGAGATTCGTAGATCACTCCTTTTCCCATACCAAGATCACCGGATAATACAGCATCCGTCGTTCCGTCTTCCAACATCCCCACAAGCATACCGATATCTGTTGCGAAAACCTTGTACTGGTTCTGAATCACATTGACCGACAAAGGAGTTGCAGGGGCAGAGAGGTTATGGACCTTCGTGATAACGCCCGTATCTCTCAGGTATTCAAGCGCATCCTTTCCGGCATCTTTTGCGCCTTTCCCGGTGATCTTTGATACTATAAATCTTTTATTCTCTTTTCCGAGAAAGGAAGGGATCAGCGAAAACGCACTTCTTATCCTGGCTACCTCATTCGTGTTAAACAGAGGTTTATTGTCCCGGCCCCGCCTCCTGCCGAAATCGTCCTGAAGGTTTCCGGTTATTCTTCTGATAATCTGAAGGGTAGAGTGAAAATTGTTCGTTTTTATGTAATTACAGACTGCTTCCGGGAACCCGCCTACACAGAGATACTCTCTAAACAGAGAAGTAAAGGAACCATGCATGGATTTTGATAAAGGTTTTTGGGATTCAAAAGCAGCCCTGATATAGGATACTTCTTTGTCAGTATACCCTTTGGCCCAGAGGAATTCTTCGAAATCCAGCGTCCTCATATCGAACTCGTCGGTGCTTCCCACCGGTTTCGGAGTTTCATCGGAGATCACATAACCGTTTACTCCGAGATAAGAGCCTGAAGCAATGAAGTCAAATCTGGTATCTGTCAGAACTGTTTTCAGAGATAATAATGCCCGGGGACATTCCTGTACCTCATCATATAAGAATACTGTTGAGCCTTCTTTTAATTCAGGCATCGGCATTTTTACAGACAGCTCCCGTATGATCGTATCTGTATCCAATTCGCCTTCGAAAACATCTATAAGGTCCGGCTTGTCCCAGAAGTTAAGGTATATAACGACTTCATAATTGCTTTCAGCGAACAGACGGATCGAATGTGTTTTGCCCGATTGCCTTATTCCTTTCACTAAAGCAGGTTTATGTTCAGGATTGGTTTTCCACTCCTTCAACCAGTTGTCAATATGTCTTCTTAATTCCATCAAAAAATCCTCCGACTGTATGATACAATAAGTTTCGGAAAAAACCAAGTGAGTTTTAAGAGTATTTCGGAAAAAACAGAACGAGATTTGAGGGTATATGGGAAAAAACCGAACGAGATTTGAGGGTATTTCGG
>CADBPP010000298.1 GCA_902796565.1 uncultured Eubacteriales bacterium
ATATTATACATTAATACTTGCGGTTAATCAATGAGCAAATCCCATTATTTGAGAGTCACCACCGTGGCCCCCGTGGAGCCCTCGTTCAGGCCCCCGATGCGGTAGCTCTCCACCGACGGATTGTGATCCAGCACCTCCGCCACGGCCTTCCGGAGGATGCCGTTGCCCTTGCCGTGGACGATAGTGACGCTCTTCAAGCCCGCGAGGGCGCAGTCGTCAAGGTACTTCTCCACCTCCAGGGCCACTTCCGAGGCGGTGATGCCCCTTATGTCCAGCTTCGGTGAGACGCTCTGGGCCTTCATGCCCGTGTAGGAGAAGCTCTTCTGCTTCGCCGCCTTCACGGGGGTGAGCTTTGAAAGAGCCAGTCGGGTCTTTATCATGCCCACCTGTACCAGGGCCATGTCCCCGTCTATCTCCAGGATGGTGCCGTCGGCGTTGAGGGAGGGGATATGGACCTCGTCGTTCTTTGCGAGCTTTTCCTGCTTCCCGCTTCCGGGAACGTCCCTTGAGAGGGCGTTCTCGGGCATAAGGGCCGACAGCCTCTCCGACTCCTTTTTCAGGGAATCCGTAATCTCGCCCCTCATGCGGGTGAAGTCCGCGTTTCCGTTTGAAAGCTTCTGGGCTTCCGAGAGTATCCTCCTGGTCTCCTCCCGGGCGTCGTTCAGGATCTTCTTTGCCTCGGTGACCGCCCTGGCGTACTGCTCGTCGCGGCTCTTCCGGTAGCGCTCCAGTTCGTTCCTTAAGGTGTCAGCGCTCCTCTGGGCCTCGTCCCTGAGCCTCTTCGCTTCCTCATTGACCTTCTGGGTCTCGGCAAGCTTCTTCTGCAGGGAGGAGATCATGTCCTCGAAGCGGACGTCGCTGACGGTCATGTCCTCCGCGGCTTCCCGTATGATATCCTCGCTGATGCCGAGCCTTCTCGAGATCTCAAAGGCGTTGGAGCGTCCCGGCAGTCCGATGGACAGACGGTAGGTGGGCCTCAGGTTCACCGTGTCGAATTCCACGCTGGCGTTCACGGCCCCGCTCTCCGTCAGGGCGTACTGCTTGATCTCGTTGTAGTGGGTGGTGGCGACGCACAGCGCCCCGCTGTCCTTGATCCTTCTTAGGATCGCCTTCGCCAGGGCTGCTCCCTCGGAGGGATCGGTGCCTGCTCCCAGCTCATCCAGCAGCACCAGGCAGCCTTCCCCCACCAGGGAGAGTATCTCCGAGATGTTCACCATGTGGGAGGAGAAGGTGGACAGGGACTGGGCTATGCTCTGCTCGTCTCCGATGTCAGCGAAGATGTCTCTGAGCATCGTCACCGATGAGCCCTCATTGGCCGGGATGAAAAGTCCCGCCTGGGCCATCAGGCAGCACAGGCCGAGACACTTGAGGGTCACGGTCTTTCCTCCGGTGTTGGGTCCCGTGATGACTATCTGTGTATAGCTCTCCCCGAGGCCGATGTCCGAAGGCACCGCCTTTTTGCGCTCCAAGAGGGGATGGCGGGCCTTTCTGAGGTCTATCACGCCGTCTTCGGTGATGACCGGCCGGGTGTGTTCGCTGTCGTAGGCGTAGGACGCCCTGGCGAAGATGCCGTCCAGCTTCACCAGGATCTCCTCGTTGTGCTTAAGGCCCGTGGCGTTGGCCTCCACCCTGGAGGAGAGCTCCGCCAGGATCCTGTCGATCTCCCGCTGCTCTTTTATCTCCAGCTGCTTGAGGTCGTTGTTGAGGTTCACTACGGCCTGGGGCTCTATGAAATATGTATTGCCGCTCTGGGAGGTGTCATGGACGATGCCCTCCACGCTGGAGCGGTATTCGCTCTTCACCGGCACCACGTAGCGGCCGCCCCTCATGGTGATGAAGCCCTCCTGCATGTACTTTTCGGAGGCGCCCTTCACGGAGGAGCGCAGCTTTTCCTTGATGGATGTGTTGGTCTGCTTTATCTGGCGGCGTATCCTCGCCAGCTCCGGCGACGCCGCGTCGCTGACCTCGTCCTCGCTGATGATGGCCCGGTCGATCTCACGGCCCAGGGAAGTGAAATCCCCTGTCTCGAAGGCGTACTCCTCCATCAGCGGGCAGGAGAGGGTGACATTGGTCTTTTTCTCGATGTATTCCTTTACCTGTACGGCGTAGCGGATGTTGCGGGATATGCGGAGAAGGGCCCCCTCCCTGAGGGAGCCTCCCTTGTGGGCATGGATTATCAGCTCGGTGGCGGGCACATAGCCTCCGATGGGCAGGCGGCCCTTCACCTTCATGAGGGAGAGGGCTTCGCTTATCTCGTCGAGCCTTTCCGTGAGGGGCCTCATCTCGGTGAACACCTCCATGGAGAGTATCTCCCTTTTAGCCTCCTCGGTGGCGGCGTGCTCCGCGATGAGTTCCCTTACCTTGTCGAATTCCAGTGTCCTGTAAGTCTTATCGAGCATGTCGTCTCCTTCTGCGGGAGCGCATCATACTGCGCCTTATCCCCATTATCATGGCCGCGGCGAAGCATACGGCTATGGCGATGAAGACCATGTCGGGCCATGAGAAAATCCTGTACTCGTCCACCGTCACCAGCCTCACCGCCGCCTGCACGGAGCCGTCCTTCTTTGAGGTGAACACCATGGAGGCGGGGCTGTCCCCCTTTTCGAGGGGCCTGAGCAGCTTCAGTCTGCCGTTCTTTTTTACTTCTATGAATTCCGGATCGTACTCCAGGTGCCATTCCAGCCCCTCGGAGCAGAACTCCTTTTCCCCGATGAACACCAGGTCCTCCTCGGCCCAGAGGGTCACGGTCTTTTCGGAGAACAGGGGGCGGTTCGTTATCTGAAGGTCGCACCGCCGGTTGTCGTCGTCCACCGGGTACTGGATGCACAGCTCCCCGATCACCTCGCTGACCAGGGCGTAGCTGCGGTTCCATATCTCGTCCATGTCGTCGGTGGGGACGTTGAGCATGGCTCCCACCACGTCCATCCCCTCGCTGGAGAAGGAGAACAGAAGGCAGCGCTGTCCCATGTCGGTATAGCCCGTCTTTATCCCGTCCACGCAGGGGATGTAGAATCTGTTGTCGTACTCCGTGCCGTATTCGTAATATACCTCGGTGTGCAGCAGGTTCGTGGTGTACCAGGTATGGGTGTCCAGGTTCGTGGTTATGCTCACCCTGTTCATGGAGCATATCCTCTTTATCAGCTCGTACTTCACCGCGGCCTGGGCCATGAGGGTCATGTCGTAGGCCGTGGAGTAATTGGTCCAGTCGTCGTATCCGTCGGCGTTGGCGAAATGTGTGCCGCTCATGCCCAGCTCGCCCCTCTTGTCGTTCATGGCAGCAACAAAGGCCTCATAGCGCTCTTCAAGGGAAGAGCCCTCCCCCGTGAGCTTTCCTCCGGCGTACACCGCCAGGGCGATGGCCGCGTCGTTCCCCGAGGGTATCAGGGATGCGTACAGAAGCTCCCTTACGGAAAGGGTCTCTCCCTCAAGAAGGTCGGCCACGCTGGAATCGTATCCCACCATGTCCAGCACCTCCTGGGTCACGGTGACCGTC
>CADBPP010000299.1 GCA_902796565.1 uncultured Eubacteriales bacterium
CAGGCCGCCCAGTGATACGCCCTTTTCAAAGAGCACAGTCCTCATGCCCCTGCGGGATGCCTCGATGGCGGCAGCGCAGCCTCCCACACCGCCTCCGATAACGGCCACGTCGCAGTAAATGGTTCTGGTAATGTTCTGCATATGATCCTCCATAAATTATATTTTTAATGGGTAAGTATATTCGATAACAATATCATATCCTTAAACATGTGCTGTTTCAATACAAAAATCAAGTTATTGCTTTTCCTCTCACCTGTCGCGGCCCGGCCGTCTGACTCCGAAGCGCCCCGTGAGTCAGTCTCAGACGTTGAACGACCGTGGAGTTTTCTGGCATGCCGGGCTTTGGGGATATGACTTGTTCCATGGACATATCATCCGGGGATTTGTTCTTTTCTTATCTTTAATGGTATAATACCTTATCGGACATGTACGTCCGCCTGACGCATTCCGATATAGCGGGGTAAAGAATGAGTGATAACGTGAAACATATGGAGATAGCCGTATACGGCAAGGGCGGGATAGGCAAATCCACCATCAGCGCCAACATCACAGCAGCACTGGCTGACAAGGGCCTGAGGGTCCTTCAGATAGGCTGTGACCCGAAGCATGACTCCACCAGGTCCCTGATGCAGGGGGAGAGGATCCCCACTGTGCTGGATGTCCTCAGAGAGAAGGGGAAGGATGGTGCGGTCATAGAGGATGTCCTCAGGACGGGCTACAAAGGCTGCGGATGCATCGAGGCCGGAGGTCCCCAGCCGGGAGTCGGCTGCGCAGGCAGGGGCATAATCTCCGCCTTTGAGTTCCTGGGGAAGTATTCCTTGAGGGAAAGCTATGACAGAGTGATCTATGACGTTCTGGGGGACGTGGTATGCGGAGGCTTTGCCGTGCCTGTAAGAAGGGAGTACGCGGACTGCGTGTTCCTGGTGACCAGCGGCGAATACATGGCCCTCTACGCGGCAAACAACATCCTTAGAGGGATCAGGAATTTCGATTCGGACCGATACAGCAGAGTGGCCGGCATCATATACAACGAGAGGAAGCTGGAGGATGAGGATGCCAGGGTCAGACGTTTCGCGGACGCGGTGGGGCTTCCCGTTCTTGCCAAGGTTCCCAGGAGCGAAGCTTTCGCCCTGGCGGAAGAGCGCAACATGACGCTGATGCAGCTGGAAGGGGCGCTTCCCGAAAAGAAGGTCTTCGACTACATGGCAGAGCTCATATCATCGCCTCTTAAGATGTATACCGCGAATCCTCTCACCGATGAGGATCATGAGAGGATAGTGCTGGGAAAAGGCAGCCCAGCCTCGGTCTGCGTGCCTTTCGAGGCGGAAACGATGAAAGAGGAAGCTGCGGCATTACAGCATGATGCCGCATCTCCCGCCGCTGTCCGCAGGAGGCCCCTTTACGGATGCGCCTTCAACGGCGCGGCCACCACGGCCGTTCATCTGACCGACGCGGTCGTCATAGCCCACGGACCCAAGGCCTGTGCCTTCTATACATGGCAGAACATATCATCCCCGGGAAGGCGAAATATCTTCAACAGGGGAGTGCTGATGCCTTCATCCATAAGTCCCAACTTCGAAAGCACGAACATAAGCCACAACGAAGCCGTGTTTGGCGGGATGGACCTTCTGAGGAAAAAAGTAAAGAGGGCCCTTGACAGGAAGCCCGGCGCAGTCATCGTCATATCCACCTGCGTCAGCGGCATCATCGGTGATGACCTGGCGTCCATCGAGGAATTATCCACCGAAGAAGTGCCTGTGATTGCACTGGCCACTGACGGCGATCTGGCGGGGGATTACATGGAGGGTCTGAGAATGGCCCAGGAGACGATCCTGCGGCGTCTGGCGGACAGAGATGCCGAGGAGGTGCCCATGAGCGTCAACATCATCGGAGAGACCGCCATAGCGTCAAACGCGGAATCAAATTTCCAGGTGATAAAGAACCTTCTGGATATGATGGGGATAAAGGTGAACTGCCGATACTTCGGAGGCTGCACCACAGATGAGCTGAGAGGCTTCATGAGCGCTCCGCTGAACATCCTGGCCGCGAATACATCAGATGCGCTGGAACTGAAGGAGCATCTTGAAAAAGAATACGGCTGCCGGTTCCTGGACGCGCCCCTTCCGATAGGACTGCAGGCCACATCGGAATGGCTCATGGCCCTCGGGGAGGAATTCGACTGCCGGGAGAGAGCCAGAGAGATAATACAGCATGAACGCAGAAGATATGACGAGGCCATAGAAAGAGTGTCCCGTAAGCTGAAGGGGAAAAGGGTCTTTCTTACCGCCATCAATGCCAGGATGGACTGGCTTCTCGATACGGTGCTGGACGCCGGCATGGAATTCTGCCACATAGGGGTGCTGAATTACATGCGTACGCCTCTGATCGTCACAGAGAATCCGGACAGGCTGTCGATGATAAGCGAGATCACATCCCCCGTGGATACGGCAAAGCTGCAGAAGGAGCTTCACCCCGATATCGTCATCTCTGCATATACGGTACCGAAGGGGGAGGATGAAGCGATCTATGATGTGATACCCATGCTCCCGGATCTTGGGATACTGTCCGCGGTGGTGATACTGGAGAGGTGGATAAGTCTTATGGAAACCAACAGAAAGGGGAGCTGGGAAAATGACAGAAAACTCTTTGAAAAGTATTACTCCTGATGGCATCACTGGTTCGGTCTTTGTGCTGGAGGGCATAAAAAACAGCATCACGCTGCTTAACGCCCCCATGGGATGCAAGTTCTATCACAGTTCCATCTCCCAGAGACTGATGCCCCGTCCGCCGATGTATCTGCCTTCAAAGGAGGGAGAGGAGCCAAGCGAGGTAAATTTCTCGAATCTTAACGACTGGTTCTTCCGTCAGGGAAGGGTGCCCTGTACCTGGCTCGATTCTCATGACTACGTGTACGGTACAGCCGATAAGGTAAGGGAGGCACTGGAATACATAAAAAAGAATGTGGGATTCGATATCCTGTGTGTCGCGGATTCACCGGGCGCATCCCTGATTGGGGATGATCTGAGGGAACTTTGCAGTGAGATCTTTCCCGACAAGCCCACCGTGGTGCTTGAGACCCCGGGATTCTCGGCGGATCACTGGGACGGGGCCGCAGCGGCCATCGAAGCCCTGCTGGTGCAGGCCGGTGAGAAGATCTTCTGTGACGCGCCTCTCTCTGCCGGGAAAGGTCCGTCGGTGAATATCATCGGTATGTCTCTCTGGCAGAAGTATTCCGAAGGAAACATCGATGAGATAAAAAGGCTCCTTGGCATGTGCGGCATAGAAGTCAACTGCGTGCTGTGCGCGGGATGCAGCATAGAGGAGATGAGATCGATCCCGACGGCGGATCTGAATATCGTGCTTTATCCAGAGATAGGAACGGCCGGAGCCATGTACCTGAAGACGCGTTACGGGATGCCCTGCCTCATATGTGACGGGCCCCCCGTCGGGTTTGATGCCGTTACGGAGTTCGTACACGATGTCTGTGAACGTCTGGGGACTTCCCATGACGCCTTTGACGAGGAGATGTCCCGTTCAAGAGCCACGGCATGGTATAAGATAAGCGGGGTACATGCATCCAGCGGAAGACCGAACGGGACGGTATTCGCTGTAAAGAGCATACCCTCCGAGGAAAGAGCCTGCTGCAGATTCTTTACCGATTACCTGGGGATGAAACAAGGCAGTCCCGAAACTGCGGAGCTGGTGTTTGCAGATGCCAACACCATATCGGAACTTATGCTTGAGCGAAGGGAATTCTGCGGCATCGAAATGTCGAATCCATCCATGGGATATGTGGATGTGATACCAAAATGCACTCTGGGGATCAGAGGGGCGCTGTTCCTGATCGAACAGGTCCTCAACGGCCTTATGACCGCAATGGTATAACAGAAATCAGAAGGCACGGCGGGAGCCGTGCCTTTGTAGTTTACCGTCAGTCTATACAGATGAGCTCGTACTCCTTCGTGCCGTAGCCTATGGATGCCGCGACATCGATGGTATGGGTCCCGTGGCGGGAATTGACTCTCTCCATGAAGTGCTCTTTGCCGGGATCGTCCGATGAAAGGACGAGGTCCATGCAAGCCTGATCCAGTGCTACCGGGTCAAGGGATGAAAGGATCCCGATATCCTTCATGCACGGGTCCTCCGCCACCGCGCAGCAGTCGCAGTCTACGGACATATTGCACATGATGTTCACA
>CADBPP010000300.1 GCA_902796565.1 uncultured Eubacteriales bacterium
ACGGTTCGTGTCACGCCATTTGCCCTGTTCACTTCAAGCAAAGCATCCGCAGCCATTTTCTTTATAATATTCACTTTTGTCATGATCCGTTCTCCCGTTCCGTTTTATTCCAGTCCCTCTACCCAGTCGCTCAGCTCGTTTTCCGAGATGCTGCCGCTGTGGCGCGCACCCTCGAGCCAGGTACCTGTGCCTGCCAGCTCCGCCAGGTCATCGCCGCTTCGGCCGATTCCACTGCCACCCGAGGTGCAGAAGGGGATTACGGTCATGCCGGTGAAATCGTGGTTCTCCACGAAGGTGCACAGGATGCGCGGCTCCTCGCCCCACCAGATGGGATAGCCTATGTAGACGGTGGTGTAGCCGGTCAGGTCAATGTCCTCGCCGCCGATCTCGGGGCGGGTGTCAGGATGATCCTGCTCGGAGGTGGCGCGGGTCGAACGGTCGTTGTAATCTAGGTCCTCAGCGGTATAGGGCTCGGCTGGAACGATCTCATACAGATCTGCACCGGTCACCTTTGCCAGCTTCTCCGCCACACCCTTGGTGGTGCCGGTGCAAGAGAAGTAGATCACCAGTGTGTCGTTATCTGTGTCATTATCATTGACTTGTTCGGCTAACACGTTCACGCTAAGCACCATACAAAGAATCATCAGAGCTGCGATTGCCTTTTTCATTTCAAAATCCTCCAAATTACAGTTGATTAACAGGATGCAGACGTCTAACATATTTCATGGTTCTGTCAACCTCCTGTTCATCCCTCAGGGCAAAAAATGACATCGTGTCAACGCATAGTATGCGCCAAACCTGACACGATGTCAATAGTTTATTTTGGCTGCGGTTCCCATGATTTTTGAATTCACACCGAAGCCTCCAGCAGCGCCCGGATGTTATTATAGGCTATGTCATAAACGCTCATATATACGAAATTCAATCCAGCCTCCGACATGGCCTGGCGCTGTTTTGCGGATACCGTGGTATAGGGAAAGATACCGTAAAGGAAGGGCAAGAAAGCATACAGGAAATTCTGCTGTGCCTTCGCGTCCATTTCCGGAAAGAATTTGGCGAGGCAGACGCGCACCACTTCGATGGACGCACCATAGGCTCGTTTGAAATCCACCAGACACTCCGGCCGGCTGTTTTCCTCCATGTCGAAATGGTTCATGCTTAAAAGCTTGAGCAGCATATTCCTTTTCTCCAGAGAGTGGGCAAGCATACTGGAAAACGACTCGACGCTCATGGTTGTGTATGCGTTTGCCATGGCATCCAGCTCCTCCACCCAGCGCTCGTACTCCTTCTGCATCAGGGCAAGAAAGATCTCCTCCTTGGTCTGAAAATAATTATAAATTGAAGTGCGCGTGAAGCTCGTAGCCCCAGCGATGTCTTTCAATGTAATCTCTTTAAAGCTCATCGTCTGATAGAGCATTTCGCAGGCTGCAATGATCTCCTCCCTGCGTGCGTTGGTTAATTCAACCGAACCCTTAGGCATGTATACACTCCCTCCGCCGCCAGATGACGTTCCTTTTTCATTCTCACTATAGCAAATTATTGACGTCCCGTCAATATAACCGTCCTTTTTGCTGACTTTGTGTCAAATCATGTTATTGTTTGCAGCCCTCCACAGCATTCGGAATCCTTCATAACTGCTTTTCCTGTACCAGTTCGCCCTTATAACCGTTGATCCCACCGATACTTTTCACCTTTTCATACCCCATTTTTTTCAGAATGCCGGCTGCCTTTCTGCTCCTGCTTCCCCGGAGGCAATATAGAAAAACCGGTACTTCCTTTGGAAGAGATGTCTTAGAAATCATCGACAGCGGCTCATTGACCGCACCCGAAATATGACCGGAAGCATACTCCGTCTTCTCCCTCACATCCACAAGGATAGCTCCCGTAGTAGACTTGTATTCCATTAATCCCTTATTGATATCACCAAACAGTATCATACCAGTGCCTTCCCCATCTCGAATGCTTTCTTTACTTCTTCCGGGAATACTTCATCATGCCTCTTCTGCTTTGCCTCCGGATCAAACATCGTATTCCTGTATTACTGTGAAAATATCCTTGAAGAAAAAACAGGAATGTGATATTGTATCATAATGATTTCAGAATATTTATATGCTGAAATATTTTTACTGCACAAACAAAGGATTGAATTAAAAGGTTCCATTAAAAGAGGAGATAAACATGCTGCTAAGTTATATTAATGATTCTGATCTTAAGAGAGAGCGCTTTATCGAATTGGCGTATAAGCTGGCTTATTCCAACATGGAATATCCAAAGGCTCAGCGGGAGCTTCTGGGACATTATAAAGATGCGTGCGACATCGAGATTATCCCGAACACATCCACCAAACAGGATCTGATAGCTTTCTTCAGCAAGGAGAGCACTAAGGTCAGAAGGATTGTCTACTTTGAAATCTACATGCTGTTTGCTTCTGATGGAAAAATCGATGAGAATGAAATGAATGCTCTCAAAGAGCTCAGATCAGCGTTTGATATTTCTGACGATGATGCAGAAAAGATTCAGGAACAGGGCCTTCTGGTCAGACAGGCTCATCAGGATCTGGAAAAACTTCTTTGTATCAGTAATACCGTTGAATAGCTCCTTATATGTGGAAAATATCGATACGGCACCGGTCAAAACCCAGCTTCAGTGAGAGTTTCTTTATCAGCGGATTATGGAAAATGGGGGTATCGCACCCAAAAGTGCGATACCTCTTAAATCTTCTCTCTGTGACATTCGTTTCAGAATAGAATACTATTTCGGCCTCTTCCATCAGACACTTCCCTGAACTTCCACCGATATAAAAGCATGGTTTTCATTTTTATTTCTGACTATGTACCAATTCAATATTTTCCAGTGCATCAATGATCCGCACTTCATCGTCTATCAGTAATACATTTTACATACCTGGGGATTGCTTCAACATACCGTTCTAATCTCTTAGAAAGAAAAAGCACGAGATCATCATCATTTGCAATTTCCGTTTCGTATTGCGCACAAGGTTTATCCCGATACCAGACACCTGTCCCATCCGGGATATAGCCTCGTTTGACATACATTCGCTGGGCGCTTCCATACCCGCTGTGAAGTCCGACGCC
>CADBPP010000301.1 GCA_902796565.1 uncultured Eubacteriales bacterium
GAGAGGGAGCTCACTGAGGAGCTCGCGAGAAATTTCATGGGCGGTCCCGCCCTGGGCGCCAAGATACTTTATGACGAGATGCCCGCCCACGCGGATCCGTTCTCGTCCGAGAGCATGGTGGGCTTCGTGGGCGGTCCCGTGAACAATACCAGAGCCTTCTTCGGAGGCAGATATACGGTGGTCTCGAAGAGCCCCGTCACCAACGGATTCAACGACGCCAATTCGGGAGGATACTTCGCCCCCGAGCTGAAGAGGGCAGGCTTCGACGCCATCTTCGTAAAGGGCATCGCAAAGACCCCGGTCTACCTTCTGGTGGATAACGGCAAGTACTGCCTTAAGGACGCGTCCCATCTGTGGGGCAAGACCAGCTATGAGACCCAGAAGCTCCTGGAGGAGGAACTTGGAGTAAAGAACGTCAGGGCGTGCTATGTGGGCCCGGCCGGAGAGAGAGGCTCCCACATGGCGGCGGTAATGAACGACGTCCACAGGGCCGCGGGAAGAGGCGGCACCGGCGGAGTCATGGGCTCCAAGAAGCTCAAGGCCGTGGTGGTCATGGGCGACGGCAAGATCGAGAGCTATGACGATGAGGGAGTAAAGGCCATCAACAAGGACGTGGCATACAACATCACCGAGGGTTCCGCCAAGGACGGAGCGAAGAACTTCGGTTCCGGCGGTACCGGCAACCTTTACGGCATGGGCATCCCCAGGAACTATACCGGAGTGAAGAACTGGAGAGGGACTCCCGATGACGTGGACCTGGAAAGAGCCCTCCATGCCACGCCGACACAGATGGATCCCCTGTACAAGATAAAGCCCTACGGCTGCGCCAACTGCCCCTTCCACTGCGGAGCCGAGTACGATATCTCCAAGACCCGCTACGGAGTCGTACAGGTGGTGGGAAGGCCCGAATACGAGCAGATCGGATACTTCGGTTCCATGATGCTCAACTACGACGTGGAATCCATCGTTTACTGCAACCATCTTTGCAACGAGTACGGATTCGACGTCATAAGCTGCGGCGGCACCATCAGCTGGGCCATGGAATGCTTCGAGAACGGTATCTTCACAGAGGAAGACCTGGACGGCATCCATCTTAGCTGGGGCAATTACGAGGCCATCGTAGCGATCCTTGAGAAGATGTGCAGGGGCGAGGGAGTCGGAGCCATCCTGCAGAACGGCAGCTACTACGCCTCAAAGGTCATGGGCAAGGGAAGCGAGAAGTACCTGGTGGTGGCCAACGGCATAGAGCCGGGCCAGCACAGGGTCACCCTTTCACCGGGCGTCGGAAGAGTCTTCAAGTTCGACCCCACCCCGGGAAGACACACCAAGGGAGGACTGCCCTACATGACTCCCCTCAAGGTGCCTGAGACAGAGACCGGAACGGAGGACAAGAGATATGTCTCCATCCAGGAATTCGTGAACGCCTGCGGCATGTGCCTGTTCCTCAAGAACGCGGGATACGGCATCACCGGAGGACTGGAGCTCAGATACGTCAACGCCATCACCGGCTGGAACTGGAGCGTCGATGACCAGAACACCTTCGGAGAGCGTTCCATGAACATCCGCAACGCCTTCAACGTCAGGGAAGGCATCCGCAAGGACGACCTGTTCATGAGCAAGGAGCTGGAGGGTTCGCCCCAGGGAGATTTCCACATCGACGTGGACGCGATGGGAGACAGCTTCATAAAGGAGATGGGCTGGGACGACCAGATGGTGCCCCTCAGGGAGACCCTGGAGAGACTCGGCGGCCTTGATGAGGTCATAAGGGATATTTACGGAGAATAAAATGAAAGTCATTTATGAAATGGATCAGGCGACACTTTCCGCCAGGGATACGGTGGAGCTCGCGGAAGGGACCACCGTGAAGGAAGGTTTCCTCAGCTTCGTAGCGCCCTATGTCGAACAGGGCTACAGCTATCAGAAGGAGCAGGTGTTTGTGGTGAACAGCCGTATGGCGGAGGAGGACGACGTGCTCCATGACGGGGACAGGGTCCTTGTGTTCGCCCTGCTGGCGGGAGGCTGATCCTCCCGGACCCGTTTCAGTATTTTCACATAGTAACATGTAAAGTCCCGCGGACACTGAGTCCGCGGGACTTCTTTGCATTGTTTACCTTTTCAGATCTATGATATCGAGCTTCAACGTTCTCAGGTCCCCCATAAGGAACCTGTCCTCCAGAAGGGCCTTCTGAGACGTGATGATCTCCAGGGCCTGGGCGACCTGGACCGCGGCGCATACCGCCGGCACGAAGGACAGGACGCTCTTTTTAGCCGAATCGTCGTAGCCGGAGTAAAGAGACGTAAGGAACGGGTTATCAGCTCCCGCGACCGCGGCCTGCAGCCTGAACCCGCCCACCGCCCCGTGGATCAGGGGCAGGCCCAGCTGTGACGCAGCTTCGGAAAGGATCTGCCTGGAAGGGCCGTTGTCCAGGGCGTCCATGACTATGTCGCATCCTTCGATGCACTGTTTCGCGTTGCTTTCGTCAAGGAAGGTCTCCAGGGCGGTGAATCTGATACCGGGATTGATGGAAAGGGCCCTGTCCCGGGCCGTCAGCACCTTGCTCTTTCCCAGGGTGTCCGCCGTCGCCAGGATCTGGCGGTTGAGATTGCTCACGGAAAAGCTGTCCCCGTCGCAGGCGGTGATCCCTCCGATCCCGAGCCTGACGAGGAATTCGATGATGTATCCCCCCAGCCCTCCGCAGCCTGCGACGAACACCGTTGCTCCCTCCAGAGCCCTCTGCTGCTCAGGGGTGACGGTGGGGATGTTTCTTTCAAAAATATCATCCATGTAAGATCCTCCATACTTAAGTGTCTGTCGGAAAACATGCTGTCATGTGTTATCATATGCTTGTGATTGGATTATATCATATTAAAGCAGTATGCGAAACATCCGGAGGTAAAGGCCTGTGAAGATCCGTTTCATCAATGTAAGGGACGATGACGGCTCATACCGTCCCGC
>CADBPP010000302.1 GCA_902796565.1 uncultured Eubacteriales bacterium
GGAGGAGGAGAGGGTCAGTCCCGAAAGTACCAGTACCACGTCCTGAGTCCCCTTCTTCACTGTTATCGTCCCGTCCTGGCAGCTGCCTGTGACGACGTACGTGCCGCTTCCCGTAATTTTGAGATCCGTGCCCTCTATGCTGTATCCGCTGTGATCCCCTTCCTTAACGGTTATCCCGGAGGATGTGAACGTGAAATATGTGGCGCCTGAGGTATCGTAATCCTGCGCTGCATATGTGCACACCGGCGATATGATCACCGCCGCCAGCATCATAAGCACTGCCCATATATAAAGTTTTCTTTTCATGTTTTTCTGCTCCTTGTGTAATGATGTTTCAGAGAGGTTTTTCCTCTTCTCGATGTGGATTATATGGCCGAATATTGATTGAATATTGAAATATCCCTTAATGAAAGCCTTTTAATGCTCTTCTAATATTCAGCATCGGGAGGTTTGTTTCAATAATACAGTCAAGAAAGGCTCAACCGTTTCCCAAAAGCGCTCCGATGGGATATAATTCTAACTGCAGTAAACAAACAGTATAAAGAGGTAATCATGATCTGTTATTTCGACAACGCTGCGTCCACAAAGCCCTACGACGAGGCTGTAGAGCTGTACGCGAAGCTGCTCACCACCGAGTACGCCAATCCGTCCGCCCTGCACAGCTTCGGATACGAAGCGATGAAACTGGTGGAGGCGGCAAAAAAGGAAGTCACTTCCATCCATGACCTTAAGGATTTCGAACCCATCTTCACATCCGGCGCCACGGAATCGGTGAACCTTGCCATCAAGGGCACCATAGACAAGTTCGCGGACATAAGAAGGACTCACATCATAACCACCGGGATCGAGCACGCCTGCGTCACCAATACCTGCCTCTATCTGGAGGAGAAGGGTGCCTCCGTCACATATCTTCCCACTGACAGCCTGGGAAGGATAGACACCGCTGATCTTACAGACGCTATCAATGAGCATACGAAGATCGTGTCCGTCATCTGGGTCAACAACGAGACCGGCATCGTCCAGGACATAGAAGCCATATGCCGCGCCGTGAAGGCGAAGGACCCGGGCATCCTCGTACACCTGGACGCCACCCAGGGCTTCGGAAAGATACCTCAGGATCTTTCCTGCGCTGACCTGATAAGCGTCTCCGCCCACAAGTTCCACGGCATGAAGGGCATCGGCATCCTTTACATCAGAAAGGGCGTGCACATCAACGGCATCATGAAGGGGGGAGGGCAGCAGGACGATCTGAGGAGCGGCACCATCAACGCCCCGATGATAGCGGCCCTGGGAAAGACCGTATCCATGACTGACCCCGTAAGGATCAGCGCCACGATGCTCCCCGTAAGGGACAGGCTGTATGATTCCCTGACGGAAGCCTTCGGGGAAGACGCCGTCAATTCAAAGATAAGACAGGCTGATTACGCTCCCCACATCCTGAACGTATCCTTCCCGGGCCTCAAGGGAGAGGTCATCCTTCACATGCTGGAGCAGAAGGGAATATACATCTCCACTTCCTCGGCATGTTCGTCCCGCAAGAAGAAAAAGTCCGTCCTGGAGCACATGGGCTTCTCTCAGGAGAGGATAAACGGAACGATAAGGATAAGCATCAGCGAATTCACCACCTTTGATGAAGCCGACTGCCTTATTAAGGAACTTAAGTCCGCGGTGAAGCTTCTGAAGGGACTGAGAGGTTAAATATGGAAAGAATGCTTCTTTTAAGATACGGCGAGATAAACCTGAAGGGCCTCAACAAGCACTACTTCGTGGATACCCTTCTCGCCAACGTCCGGAACGCCCTTAAGGGCTTCGAACACGTAAAGCTCAACAAGATCCAGAGCCGCATAACTGTGGAAAAGTACCGCGATGAGGATGAACCCTCCATCATAGAGGCTCTAAGGAAGATCTTCGGGATCGTATACATCACCAAATGCGTGAAGACCGAACTGGACATGGATCTGATAAAGGACGCCGCGCTGGAAGTGATAAGGGACCTCAGGGGCGAAACTTTCAAGGTGGAGGCCACCAGGGGCAACAAGAAGTTTTATCTCGAATCCCCCCAGATCGCCAGGGAAGTGGGGGCCCACATCCTAAGAAACGGGATCCCCCTCAAGGTAGACGTGCATCATCCCGACATACTGATCACTGTGGAGATCAGGGACATGGCCTATATCGATTACGAGAGCGTCAGGGGAGAAGCAGGTCTTCCCCTGGGAACGGGAGGACGCGGAGCCGTTATGCTCTCCGGCGGCATCGATTCTCCCGTGGCCGCCTATATGCTGGCAAGAAGGGGCATGAAGGTCACCGGGATACATTTCCATTCCTATCCCTTCACCAGCCTCAACGCACAGGACAAGGTGGTGGAGCTGGCGGGCAAGCTCGCCGGATACAATGACGGCATGCAGGTGGTCATGATCAGCCTCACGAAGATCCAGCAGGAGATCATCCGGAACTGCAACGAGACATATCTCACCGTGATCCTGAGACGCTTCATGATCCGCTGCGCCCAGCAGTACTGCCTCAAACACGGCATCGCATGCCTGATCACGGGTGAAAGTCTCGGTCAGGTCGCTTCCCAGACGGTGGAGAGCATCACATGCACCAACGCCGCCAGCGTGCTGCCGATCTTCAGGCCCCTTATAGGGATGGACAAGAACGAGATAGTGTCCATTGCGAAGCACATCGACACCTACGATATCTCCATCCGGCCCTACGAGGACTGCTGCACTATATTCGTGCCGAAGCATCCCCAGATAAGACCCGTCCTGGAAAAGGTCCTCAGAGAGGAAGAGAAGCTTCCAAATGCCCAGGAGATGATAGACGAAGCCGTAGATACGGCAGAGATCGTAACCGTATAGTTCAGAGTGGGGCTGTAAAAAAACACACACCCTAATCAAGGCACGCGAAAGCGTGCCTTCTTCTATACCGTTCATTCAACTAAAAGAGCCGCCAGCCTGAGGACTGCGGCTCTTTCATGGTATAATTAAAAAAATGTATACCTGAGAAAGAATCTTTCTCATGAAGAATTATGCATCATATCAGCTCAAACTTCCAATAGATTTATCTTATGCCATCGATTTTCTGATCCCGTCTTTTCTTTCAGAGAAGTCATGGATCA
>CADBPP010000303.1 GCA_902796565.1 uncultured Eubacteriales bacterium
ATACCGTTTCAACGGACATTCCCGTTCGGACAAACTGATATACCGCAGCGCGGAGGACGAGGCTCCCTTCAGAAAGGCTGACCCGATCAGGCGCTACCTGGACTATCTCAAGGAGAATTCACTGGCGGACGAAAGTGTATACGAACGCTTCTGCAGGGAAGCGGACGAACTGATGGAGGACGCCCTGGCGTTCTGCGAAACCAGCAAAGGCCCGTTATCCCTTGAGGAAGCGCTCAAACTGGCCGGCGCGGAGGTGAAGCGATGAAAAAGACCTATCTTCAGGCTGTTACCGACGCTCTGGACTGCGCCATGGGAGCGGATCCCGATGTGGTGATCATCGGAGAGGACGTGGGAGTATACGGCGGAGGCATGGGCGCGACCCGGGGCCTTCTTGAAAAGTACACTTCCTCCAGGGTCATCGAGACCCCCATTTCTGAGACTGCGTTCACGGGAGCAGCTGTCGGCTGTGCCCTTCTGGGGATGAGACCGGTGGTGGAGATCATCTTCTCGGATTTCACTTCCCTGGCCGTGGATCCCATCGTGAACCACGCCGCGAAGTTCCGCTTCATGAGCGCAGGGACCATGAGGGTGCCCATGGTGGTGAGAACTCCCCTCGGAGCGGGAACGGGAGCCGCGGCTCAGCATTCCCAGTCCGTGGAGAACATGTTCCTCAACGTTCCCGGGCTCACGGTGCTCGCCCCTTCGGACGCGTATGACGCGAAGGGACTTCTGATCAGCGCCATCGAGCTGGACGATCCCGTGGTGTTCTTCGAGCACAAGAAATGCTATCCCATGGAAGGGGAGGTCCCCGAGGGGTCGTACCGGGTTCCCATCGGGAAGGCAGATATAAAAAAACAGGGAAGGGATATCTCCATAATCTCATACTCCAGGATGAGCTGCACGGCCCTGGAGGCCGCGGACATGCTGGAGAAGGATGGCATATCCGCCGAAGTGGTGGATCTGAGGAGCCTAAGGCCCCTGGACGTACAGACCATCGCCGAGAGCGTCATGAAGACGAAAAGGGCCCTTATCGTCACCGAAGCCCCCGTATTCGGAGGTTTCTCCGGTGAACTGGAGAGCGTAGTATATGAGACCGCGGGAAGCGGACTGATGTGTCCCGTCAGAAGGCTCGGAGGGGAAGAGATGCCGGTGGCATATTCGGAAAGCATCGAGTCTCAGCAGATACCGGACGCGGAAAAGATAATAAAAACTGTAAAGGAGATGCTCTCATGAAGAAGTACAACATCGCCGTATGCGGAGCGACGGGAGTCGTCGGAAGGAAAATGATGAAGGTGCTGGAGGAAAGAGGTATCCCGGTGGATAACTTCTATCCCATGGCAAGCTACCGCAGCGCCGGAAAGACCGTTGTATTCAACGGTAAGGAATATACCGTCGAAGAGCTCAACGAGCACTCCTTTGACAAGCCCATAGATTTCGCGCTGTTCTCTGCGGGAGGCTCCACCAGCCTCAAGTTCTCGCCCATCGCGGCGGAGCACGGGACCGTCGTCATCGACAACTCATCCGCTTTCAGGATGTATGACGATGTGCCTCTGGTAGTCCCCGAAGTGAATCCCGAGGATGCCTTTAAGCATCACAACATAATCGCGAACCCCAACTGTTCCACGATACAGGCGGTGGTGGCCTTAAAGCCCGTTTATGACCGCTACGGTATTGAAAGGATAGTTTATTCCACCTATCAGGCGGTATCCGGCGCGGGACAGAACGGCATAAAGGACCTGGAGGAAGGCCTTAAGGGAGCATCTCCCCAGAAGTTCCCGAGACAGATAGCCTTCAACTGCATCCCCGAGATAGACGTTTTCACGGATAACGGCTACACGAAGGAAGAGATGAAGATGGTCAACGAGACCAGGAAGATCATGGGGGACCAGTCCCTCCGCATCACCGCCACCACGGTCAGGGTTCCTGTGTATACCTGCCATTCCGAGAGCATCAATGTGGAGACGAAAAAGCCCTTCGATATGAAGGATGTTTTCGAGCTTTACCGCAGCTGCGAATATCTCACCCTCGAGGACGATATGGACAAGCCGTCCTACCCGACGGCCCTCGAGCACGCGGATCAGGACGGGGTGTTCGTGGGAAGGCTCAGAAGGGATTTCTCCGTGGAGAACGGCCTCAACATGTGGGTCGTCTCGGACAACCTCAGGAAGGGAGCCGCGACGAACGCGGTCCAGATCCTGGAGCTGCTCATCAGCAGGGACAAGTAAAAGTAACGAAGATGTAACTTTTCATCGTATTTTAATGGATGGTCCGCTTGCCTGAGACTGTATGTACTGTATAATAATAAGGAATCCAAGAGGAGAGAGCTTATGTTCAGAAGAAGAAGTCCCGAAGATTTCCAGCACGCAAAGCATTCGTCTTCGACAAGATACACATTCATAATAACGTCAGATTCCGAAAGCCGGACCAGAAGATTTTCCGTGTCAGCCTTCGTTCTGGACAACATTATCCTGCTCAGCTGCATAGCTGTCACCGCCGTGGTGCTTCTGGTCATAAGCTATGTCGGCCTTTATTCCGCATATGTGCGCAACCGCCAGGATCTTGTAACGCTGCAGGCCATCAACAAGGAGCAGCAGGTCCAGCTGTACGACATGAGCGAGATGGCCAGCGCCGTGGAGCAGAAGCTTGAGTATCTCGAGCTTCTTGAGGAGAGGATACAGACATTCATCAATCAGGCGGGGGCTTCCAGCACATCCCAGGAGGATCAGAAAGCCCTGGCGGAGATCGACGCGGAGCTGGCCCTGATGCGCGGCCAGATGGCGGCGGGCGGTTCGGCTGTGATACCGAACTATTTCGTCGCCAACGCCTCCATGGATGACCTGGACATGGTCGAGGAGTTCGCGTCGCTGAAGGAAGAGATCTCCGGCATCGACACCTCCGTGAGCGACACCGAATACGGCATGAACGCGCTGGTGGACGACATGGCGGAATATGAGCGTCTCAGCAACCGTTATCCCCACAATATCCCTCTTCCCCTGAAGACGTATTTCGTCACGGAATACTTCTCGTACAGGATATATCCCAGGATAGAATTCCACGAGGGCCTGGATCTGGGAGCGCCCAACGGGACCCCTGTAAGGCCCGTGGCCAGGGGCACCGTCACCTACGCAGGCTGGTGGGGAGAGCTGGGATACATGGTGAAGATCAATCACGGCAACGGATACGAATCCGTGTATGCCCATCTGAGCGAGGTCACATGCTATGTCGGACAGGACGTCACCATAGATACCGTGATAGGAGAGGTGGGCTCCACCGGTTATTCCACCGGAGACCATCTGCATCTTGAGATCATAAAGGACGGCGTTAAAGTCGATCCCATGGATTATTTGCCCGGGGTCGAGGAAGGAAGCTTAGGAGTAGCAATATGAAGAACAGCAAAACGAAAACAGTAAACAGAGTCAACTACGAGCAGGTGGACAGCATCATTTCCAACGACATCGTTTTCGTGGGAGACATCACCAGCGGAAATTCCGTCAGATTCGAAGGCACCCTCAAGGGCAACGTCACCGTATCCGGAAACTTCATAGTCGGAAGGAACGCGGTGGTCACCGGAAAGATCAAGGCGAAGAACGTCCATGTCATCGGTCTGGTGGAAGGCGACATAGACTGCGAGCAGCTCAAGATCTTCTCCACCGGTAAGGTCACCGGGGACGCGATCGTGGACAGCATCATCATCGACGAGGGAGCCGTGCTCACCGGCATGTGCAAGACCAGGGAGATATCGCTGCAGGATCCCACCATCAACGACATACTCAACGTCATCGACTGACATCGGACAGGGAAAAGAAAAAAACGTAAAAAAACAGTTGCTTTTGAAAATCCCCTGAGATATAATAGGCAAGTCAACTGCGAGAGTGCTGGAATAGGCAGACAGGCACGTTTGAGGGGCGTGTGTCCGAAGGGCGTACGGGTTCAACTCCCGTCTCTCGCACCATTCCGATATCATACCGCCGCAAGGCGGTTTTTTTATTGCCCGGCGCCCTGAAAAAGTTTTCCGCGGGGCGGTTTTATCCTCCGCGGCATTGATTTTGCATAAGGTTTTGAGTATAATTAATCGGTTAAGTTCATATAGAAAGGTTTTGCTATGAAAAAACGCAAACAGACAATCAGGTTACTGCTGACAGTCCTTGCTGTCGTCCTGGCCGTGCTGGTCTTCGTTTTCGGCATCCCGGCAAGCAGGATCGCCGGAGTATACGATGTGAAGCCGGTGGGAAGCATGATAAAATACGGTCTGGACCTCACCGGAGGAGTTTATGTCGTCCTCCAGGCGGACGAATCCGTAACAGAGGTCTCTGAGGATACCCTCGAGAAGGCCATAACCATAATCCGCGCCAGGATCGACTCCCTGGGCGTGAACGAGCCCGAGATAAGCATCCAGGGCTCCAACAAGATCCGTGTCTCGATACCTTCGATCGAGGACGAAGCCGCCGCGGTGGCCCTTATCGGGCAGACCGCGAAGCTGCAGTTCGTTGATCCCGACGGCAACGTTATCGTTACCGGCGAACACGTGGAGAGCAGCACTTTCGACAATTACACGGAATCGACGGGAGTGCAGACTCCCGCTGTTAAGCTGGTCTTCGACGATGAAGGAGCAGCCCTCTTCAGCGAGGCTACCGCCAGACTCATCGGACAGGTCATCTACATCCAGCTTGACGATGAAGTCATTTCAGCCCCTAAGGTGAACACCCAGAT
>CADBPP010000304.1 GCA_902796565.1 uncultured Eubacteriales bacterium
CCAGCGCTCCTGCGCTTGATTTGCCGCAGTCGTGCAGCAGACCCGCGGTGTATGCCTTGTCAGCGGATGTGCCGTAGTGCTCAGCCAGCTTAACAGCGGTATCGGCGACTGCAAGTGAATGCTCATAGCGTGAAGGCTTGATCATGCCCTGAAGCTTTACCTTCATCTCGTCATAAGTATAAGGAGAATAAGAAGGCATATAGATGCCGTGCTCTCTGATATAGTCATATACGCGGCGGTCGATGCGCCCGTCCCATTCACATCCGGATGACAGACTTTCCCTCAGATCTGTGGAGGAGATATCGTCTCCTTCCCAGGTGAGCAGAACTATACGCGCGCCGTACTTCTCACGGAGCACCGCGGCGGCATCTACGGTCTCCTGATCGGGGACCTGGGCATTGCGGCTGCCTGCCACTACTACTGCCCTGTTAAATATCCCTTCGGGCTTGTACCAGCGGTCCATGAACCGCAGCGAGTCGGCGCCCATGATGAAATAAAGCTCCGCACCAGGATACATCTGCTGCAGCTCTTCCAGAGTGTCGGCCGTATAGGTCTCGCCCTCGCGGTTCATCTCTATGCCGGACAGTTCCCATGAGGGCTCGTCCGCTATGGCGAGGCGCACCATATCCGCGCGGATATCAGCGGGCGTGATATCCCTCTTGCCTGACTTCAGGTAAGGGTTGCCGGTAGGGATAACGAGCATTTTGTCAAGCCCGCATTCCAGTTCCGCCGCCTTTCCGAGCTCCATATGCGCCTTGTGTATAGGGTCAAACGTACCGCCGAGTATGCCTATCTTCATATTACAGCTCTATCTTTCTGTCCTTGGGATCCTTTGCCTGTTTGTAAAGAACGATCTTCTTGCCGATGACCTGCACCAGCTGCGAATGTGTCCGGTCAGCCAGTGTCTGCGCCAGCTCCATCTTGTCTTCGAGGCAGTTCTGCAGGATGCTGATCTTGATCAGTTCTCTGGCGGTCAGCGCTTCGCTGACAGCCTCTGTCAGCTCGGGCGTAATTCCGCTTTTTCCGATCTGAACGACCGGATCCATCGTCATAGCAAGGCCTCTTAAGTAGGCTCGTTGTTTACTTGTCATAGTTTCCTCCGGGATCGGATCGCCGCCATTGATAACATCTGCTAAAAGGACAGGACCATGTGGAAACAAACGTTCCCGCATGGTCAGTATCCGGGGTGGCAATCATTATAACATAGACCTTATAAATTTACAATAAAGGAGCGATCCGGCCTGCTTCCTGCCGGATCTGATGCTGAAGGATCCTGGCGTTCCACAGAACATTGGTTTCCGTCAGGACCGCTTTTAGAGAGACCGTCATCCGGCAGCGTCTCAGCTCCTTCAGAAAACGGTCCATGACAGTTCCCGGCACGCAGCAGAGCAGAAGCATTTCTTCGGAAAGAGGCAGATCACCTCCTTCGGGCAGCGGACCGGGGCGCTGCATGGGTAGATGACAGAGCAGTCCCAGCGGGACCGTATCCTCTTTTTCCGGAATATTCCGGCAGATAAGTCCAAGCTTTTCACAGATCGCCGAAATTTCCGAAAATCGTTCCGGATCCATATGAAACGCCAGAATCTGAGAATCTGTTTTCATGAAGCGTCTCCTCCTGAAACTGTGTTTTGTACTCTGATTTCCCGGCTGCGGATGACTATTTTGCAGCCACGCCTGCAAAAAGCAAATCCATGGGCAAAATACGTATTTCACTTCTGATCATGCGGCTCACATGCACGTCATTTATAATAATCGAAGGAATGTCCATACATCCGGACCGTATCGCCGTCCTGGATCCCCAGCTGCTCCAGCTGCTCAAGAATACCGGTATCCTTCAGAAAATTCTGAAAAAAGATAAATCCCTTCTCCGCCTCAAGATTGGTATAACCGAGCATTTTTTCAATCTTGGGTCCTTCCACAATGAACACATGAGGATCGTCCTCACTCTGCTCTACCGTATAGGGAAGTGTATCCTTGCGAAGATGCTCCTCCGGGAAATATTCCTGTTCATAAATGACAGGCGTATCCGGAAGGGTATCGAGCAACTCCCTCACATGATACAGAAGCTCCATCAGCCCCTCTCCGCTCACGGCGCTGACCGGAAAGACACGGACTCCCTGAGGTTCGAAGGTTTCCCTCAGACGGACAAAATTCTCCGGCAGAAGCTCTGGCTCGAATTGATCGATATCCCGAATGTCTTCCTGGGTGAGGCCGAAAACATCCATTTTATTGGCGGCGATCACCTGCGGACGTTTTTCGAGATCCGCGTTGTAGGCAGTCAGCTCCTGATTGATCTTATAAACGTCCTCCACAGGATCCCGCCCTTCCGTACCGGCCGCGTCGACCATATGAATGATCACTCTGGTCCGTTCAATATGCCGGAGAAAATCGTGACCTAATCCGGCGCCCTCGCTGGCTCCTTCGATCAGACCGGGGATGTCTGCGATCACAAAGCCTTTCCCATCCTCCAGGTCGACAACGCCCAGATTTGGCGAAAGGGTGGTAAAGGGATAATTGGCAATCTTCGGCCTTGCATTCGTCAGACGGGACAGCAGGGTAGATTTTCCGACATTCGGGAA
>CADBPP010000305.1 GCA_902796565.1 uncultured Eubacteriales bacterium
CCGTATCGAAGCGCTCCCGATGTGAGATATTGATAATTTACCGTGTTATGCGCGCCTGTTCCGCCTGGCAGATGCGTATACAACAGCCATCATGATCAAAGCGATGGCCCTTACCACCCAGTTTTCAAAGATGCCTGTGGCGGGATTGACGGGCTTTGTCTCCGGATCCGGCTGCGGCTTTTCCGCCTCCAGGATCGTGACGTCCTTCGCGGCTGCCGCCGCGGCGGTATCCGGCTCGATGTCCGGTGCGAGGTCATGGTCATACACGGACCACATGCCCTCAGCGCCCGTATCTATGATCGAAGCTGTGGGGCCTATCACTCCGATGACCCTGTGGTCAGTGTTTTTGAATTTCACACTGTCTTCCAGTATGATGCCCTTCCAGGTCACTATCGCCGGTCCTTCGGTGGATATCATGCGGGTGGTGCCTCCGGAGAATACGGCCTTTCCGTTCTGCATGTCCACGGCGAACTCGCCTCCCTCGAGGGTCACTTCGCCTCCCGTTACACGGAAGTCCGAATCCGAGGTATAGTAGGCTCTGACCGCTTCAGCAGTGACATTGATGCCGACCTCTCCTCCAGATATGGTCGCTGAGCTTCCCACGGCAAGATTGATTCCGTAGCTCTTTCCGGTGATCTCAAGAGTTCCCCCGCTGACGGTAAGGTCTGTACTGAGGAGCAGGCCGCTGGAGCCGGACTGATCGTTCTCATGTTTCCCGAGGCTGAGGGTGCCTCCCTCCATATCGAAAGATCTGCCTGCGGCGCCGAAACAGATCTTGTCTGCCAGGATAGTTATCTCCCCGTCGTATATTTTGACTCCGTCGAAAACGGCAAGGCCATGCTCGGGAGACGAGACAGTGAGCTTTCCTCCCCACATGGTGAAGCTTCCGCCGACTTCCATGGCGGTGTCCGAACTGCCCTTTTCGCAGGGCATGTGGACCGTTACCTCGCTGCCTTTGTTCTGGGAATAGCTGCCTTCCAGGTAGATCCCGGCAATGCTGTCCATGTTCAGTCCGCCGGTCGCGGTGATCTTCCCGCCGGTCACGGCAAGATCGTTCGCCCAGATATAATGCGCGGTCTCGGAACCTTCCGCGTCATCGTTGTCATACGTGAGAAACAGCTGTGCGCATCCGATCTGCGCGTCTCCGAGGATATCAGATCTCGGATCCTCCGATGTGACGATACCGTTTTCGGAGAAGTATACCGTGAGGGACCCGCTCCCCACCAGGATCACGTCTTCCCCGTCGGTCATTATGCCAGTCGTCACGGGAGCGTTCGGTGTCCCGATGGTATTGGATCCATCCACGGATATCTTCAGTTCCACCCCATAGGCCATGATACCTCCTCCTGTGTAGTTGTTCAGGATGAGGATCCCCGATGAGTTCTCGTAAGCGGCGAAGCTGCCGCAGCCTGAGGGCAGTTCGGACACGATCTCTCCGCTCTCACATACGTAAAAGCTGACGCCGTCCGTCAGAAACTGCTTTCCGTCTATGTAGACGGCAGCACCATCATCTGCGAGGGCCGCTTCCGGCACCAGGGACAGGGCCAGCACAAGAGCAGCCAGCAGCGCAGTGAGTTTTTTCATTTATCGATACCTCCGTAAGTATATTTCAAAGGAATATACGTATTATACATTATACATTCCGGTGCGTATATGGCCGGAGCTCTTTTGCTCATTTCTTTCCCCGGGAAGCGATCCTTCCCCGGACCCGCACTGCGATCAGTATCACCCAGACGAAGGCTAGAGTCAGAAGAAGCATCTTCGATTCCTTCGGCAGCTCACCCAGATCCTCCTTCACTCCCCCTGAGGCGGGGAGCTGATCGAGATGGTAGAGGCTCCTCACGTCCGCGAACATCTTATCGAAGTAGGCATCGTCCACTGTCTCTTTGCGTCGGGCTGATTTCGCAGCGTTCTCTATCAGCTGTCCCGCAGCGTCCCTGAGGGAGGCGCTGCCGTTGAACACCGGTGTTATGAAAGTGGACTCCACATTGTCTATGAGGATCTTTGCCGCCTCGATCTTGACTGTGTAATGTTCGTCGTTGTCCTCTCCCGCCCTGGAGAGGTAGTCAAGGTAATCCTCCGACTCCATGGCCTTCCTGGTGACGGGGACGTATCCCTCGGTGCGGCTGTATGCGGTCTGCACCTCATTCGTCAGAAGGAACTGCAGGAACAGCCAGGACGCCATGACCTCCTGGGGATCCTCCTTGTTGAAGATGCACAGGGACGGGCCCTGGGCTATCATGCTGATGTTCTGCGGATCATACTGGGGCACCGGCCTCACCGCGGTCTCGAAACGCACGAACTTGTCCGCAGAGATGTCCGACAGGGGGGCGTCGGAGCCCATCCAGGTGGCGCCGGCGGTGGAGTCCACCGCGAAGAGGCACTGTCCGGCGTTGAGGAAATTTCCGGGATAGCTGGATATCTTGAACGTTGAGAAGGCCCCGGTCCCGGCATGGTACGCGATCTCGTAAAGCATCTGCCTGGCTGTGTCGTTGAACATGAGGATGTCGCCGTTCTCCGTGGAGTAGCCGGCATCCCTCTGCCTGAGCATCTGGATCATCATGTTGTCGGTGGACTTGTAGATGAAGGGTATCATCACGTTCTGGCCGTTCACTTTGAAAAGGCCGTTTTCATCCTTTTCCATGGCGGCCTCGGACACTTCCCATACGAAGTCCCAGGTGAGTATGTCCGGGATCTCATAGCCCATCTTTTCCACATATGTCTTATTGATGTAGCATGCCTCGGTGGAACGCATGAAGGGCAGCGCGTAGGTGTGTCCCCCGATGACTCCGTCCGCGGCGAAGTTCGCCACCAGCTCACCGGCCCCCTCATAGCGGAGAAGGCTCCCGTCAAGGCCGTAGCGGGGATCCGCCATAAGTTCATCCAGGGGGACCATCACGTTCACGCCGCTCATGTAGGTGGCGATGTGGTCCGGATAGGAGATACACACATTGGGAGTGGTGTTGGTGGAGATGTTCGTTATAACGTCGTTGTATATGAGACGGTAATCGGTATACAGCTTGATGGTCACATGTATGTTGGGATACAGCGCCTCGAAATCCTCGATGGCCTTCTTGTATATCCTGGTCTGGGTGATGTTGGTGTCGTTCTTGGCCCAGAAGACGATATCGTACTCCCGGGATGTGTCGAATTCCCGGGGCATCTCAAATGCCGGCAGGCCCTCGGAGCCGTGACATCCCGAAAGGGACCCCAGGATGAGGACGCACAGCAGGACCGAGACAGCCTTTCTGAAATATCCTTTCTTCATCCCTTGGTACCTCCCCGGGAAACTCCCTCCATGATCTTTTTATGGAACACCAGAAACAGTATGATGAGCGGCACTGAGATGACCACTACGGCAGCCATCATGGCAGGGATGTTCTCCCTTCCGAAGCCGCTTTCCCTGATGGTCTGTATGCCGTTGGACACCAGGAAGTAGGCCTCGTTGTCCGTGATGAGCCTGGGCCATACGTAGGAATTCCAGCACTCGATGACCTTGAGGATCGTCACCGTCACCACCGTCGGGCGGGTGATGGGCAAAAGCACCTTGAACAGGTATTTCAGATCGCTGGTGCCGTCCACCTTCGCTGCGTAATACAGCTCGTCCGGCACCTGCTCGAAGTTCTCCTTGAGAAGGTAAATGTAGAAGACGCTGGTGACGGAAGGCAGGATAAGCCCCAGGAAGGTGTTCCTGAGTCCCAGCTCGGTGATGGTGACGAAGTTCGTTATGATGACCAGCTCCGTCGGTATCATCATGAGAGCCAGGAACATCCCGAAGAGAGTGTTCCTTCCCTTGAATGTGAGCCTGGCGAAGGCGAAGGCCGCCAGGATTATCACCAGAAGCATCAGTGCCGTGGTGGCCACGGTGAAGATCACGGTGTTGGTAAAGTATCTCGCCAGGGGCACCTTGCTGAAAGCGTCCAGGTAGTTCTGCATGGTCGGGGACGCAGTAAAGAAGTTCGGTACGTATTCCGAGCTGTAGGCGCTGTATGTCTTCACGGAGGTAAGTATCATCCAGTAGAAGGGGAAAAGCACCATGACTGCCCAGAAGGCCAGGAAGATATATGTCACGGTCTTTCGTATCTTCTCGGAGGCCGCGTATGCTTTCTGTCTGTTATCGTTATGATCGCTCATGTCTCACCTCACGCGCTGACCCTGCCCTTTGAGATCATCAGATTGATGACCGTTATGGTAAGGACTATCGAAAACAGTATAAGCGCCGCCGCGGAAGCGTAGGAGGGATATCCCCCGCTGTTCCCGTACAGCATGTCGTAGACGTATCCCACTATGGTGTTCATCCCGGCCGCGTTCAGGTTGGTACCGAAAATGGCCACCGCGTCGGAGTATGCCTTGAAGGCCCCGATAAAGCCTGTGATCACCAGATAGAAGATCATCGGCGAGATCATGGGCAGCGTTATCCTCCAGAACATGCGGGAACGGCTGGTGCCGTCGATGCGGGCGGCGTTGTAGTAATCCTCGTTCACCGAAGCCAGCGCGCTGGTGAGTATGAGGATCTTGAAGGGAAGCACGATCCACACCGTGTAGAAGCACAGCACGAACATCTTGGCCCAGTATGGCCCCTCGATGAAGTCCACCGGGGACACTCCGAAGGCGCCGAGAAGCAGGTTCACCAGACCGTCGGAGTATGCCGTCTTCTTGAAAAGGATCATGAACACCAGTCCCACCGCCAGTGTGTTGGTGACATAGGGCAGGAAGTATATGGTGGAGAACAGTTCCTTCAGCTTTTTGATGGAGCTCAGGGCCAGGCTTATCAGAAGGGCAAAGCCGGTGGACACCGGCACCGTTATGATCACCAGGATGAAGGTGTTCTTCAGCGCCTGCATGAAGTATGGATCATGCAGCACATAGGAGTAGTTGTATGTACCTGTTCCGAAAAAGGTCTGGGACGCGAAGTTGTAGCCCTCCTCGAAGGAATAGACCACCACGTCCACCAGGGGGTAGACCATGAAGACGCCCAGGAACGCTATCGCCGGCAGCAGGTACAGCCATGCCTTGCCGTTCTGCCTGTTCATGATATCTCCCCCGGGCGGATCCTGTCGCCCTTTTCGTCAAAGATGAATATCTTGGCAGGCTTCACGGAGAACCTCACTTTTCTTTCGCCTGCCGGCGGAAGGAGCTCGCTTCCAACTATGGCTCTCAGGGCCGCCGACTCCGAAGCAGGATGGGTGAAGACGATGCTGCAGTCCCGGCCCATGACTTCGAGTGCGGAAACATCCGCCGTAAGTGTTCCGGCGGGATCGGGCACCAGGCCCTCGGGCCGTATGGCCGCCGTGACCTCCTGGTCCGGGGCGCCCGCCGGCGCCTCGGTTATCCTCTCGCTTCCGATGTAAAGCCCTCCGTCCCTTATCCTTGCCGAGAATACATTGATGGCAGGCGTACCGAGGAACTTCGCCACGAATAGGTTCTCCGGATCGTCGTAGACGTCCTGGGGTTTGCCGATCTGGCGGATGATGCCCCTTTCCATCACCACGATGAGGTCCGTGATGCTCATGGCTTCCTCCTGATCGTGGGTAACGAATATCGTGGTTATGCCCGTCTCCTTCTGGATACGCCTTATCTCCTCCCTGGTCTGGAGTCTCAGCCTGGCGTCCAGGTTCGAAAGGGGCTCGTCCAGCAAAAGGACTCCGGGACGCTTCACCAGCGCCCTGGCGATGGCCACCCTCTGCTGCTGTCCGCCGGAGAGCTCACTGGGCTTTCTGTCCATGAATTCCTCTATCTGCACCAACTTCGCGGCTTCCAGCGCCTTCTCTTCCATCTCAGGGCGGCTCATCTTTTTATCGCCCTTCAGGTTCTCCAGGGGGAACATTATGTTCTTCTTTACCGTAAGGTGGGGATACAGCGCGTAGTTCTGGAACACCAGACCTACTCCCCTGTGTTCCGGAGGCAGGGCGGTCACGTCCTCATCTCCGAAGAAGATCTTCCCCGAAGTGGGCGTAAGAAGACCGCAGATCAGATTCAGCGTGGTGCTCTTGCCGCAACCGGAAGGGCCCAGAAGCCCCACCAGCTTTCCGTCGGGGATCTCGAAGTTGAAATCATTTACGGCGGTGGTATCCTCTCCCCCCTTTTTATTTGAAGGGAATCTCATGAAAAGATGTTCAAGTACTACCTTCATGCTTTTGTCTCCTTATATATGCAGGTTCAGTCGTAGAGCAGGCCGGCCACCAGGGTATAGTACTCCGGCAGCTTTCCTTCCCTGTCCCATTTGAGCTCGATGCCCAGAAGATCTCCTATGGTGGCGGTGATGTCCGCTCCCAGTGATTCCAGGGAATATCTCCTCTTATCGGGGAAACGGCAGGGTTTTCCTTCGGGCCTCGTGCAGCCCTCCGGGCAGAGGATGCAGCTGCCGGCGTTGAGGGCAGTGCCTCCCGTCTCCTCCTCCAGTTTTCTTAAATACCTGTCGAAGGCTTTTCTCTCGACCCTCATGCTGCCCGCTATGACTTCCATCATCTCATCCCTGGTATAGGTCTTTTCCCTGTCCTCGGGGGAATAGATGATCTTCATGCCGATCACCTTCAGCATCCTGTGCTTTCTGAAATAATCCCTTGTATCGAAGTCGTATTCGGGACAGCTCCAGATCCTGCCGAAGTTGGGGCACTCCCTGCAGTATTTTATGAACTCATCAGTCCTCACATACTTTTCGACATAGTCGGCTGAAGCGATGTCAGCTTCCTTCATCTCAGTCGTGTATTCCATCGTTCCTCTCCATTTTCATGAACTATCTATGGATTAATATTAACACAAAAGGAAGGACAAAACATCACCAATGCATCCAAAGAAGAGCGGGAGCCTTGCAAAAGTTCTCTTTTGTGGTATTATATTTCTGCGTGCGCCTGTAGCTCAGTGGATAGAGCAGCGGATTCCGGTTCCGCGTGCGGAGGTTCGATTCCTCTCAGGCGTACCACTTTTTGACCAGGACACGAAAAGAGGCCCGCGGCATGAGCCGCGGGCCCCGTGATATTTACCGGGAAATAAATTTAATATACCGACTTGAGGATGAAGATGTAATGGACTTCGTCGCCGTCCTCATCTATCCACAGATGAAGATTCCCCGCCGCCTCGTCCACGTTGAAACGGTAATTGATGCTGGTCCCCTCCATGGTTATGGTGAGGGTGCCCTCCTCAGGGCTTGATACGGTAATGTTCGTGGTCTTTGCCTCAGTCCTGATCACGGTCTGGCCGTCGACCACTTCCGTGACCGGGATGGTCTCCCCGTTCTCATTGACTATCGTGGCCTGCACCATCTCCGTATATGTGCCGGAGTGATCCGCGTTGATGGTCATGTAGGCTTCGGGATGCTCCACCGAACGGGTATTTACGTACTTGCTGTCCAGTACCCATTCGCCTTCCACAGCCGATATGTTCTTTGAATGCTCCTGGTAGGCCTTGCAGCCGCAGAGGGCAAGAATAAGGCAGAGCACCAAACATAACACAGTGAACTTTTTCATGTCATTCCTCCGAAATGTTTAACACTTAATCATTATAGCAAAGGACGGCCCCCAATGGGAACAAATCCCCCATTAATTTTCCATTACACGGTCTATCACCGCGCTTCCGATGAGCTCGTCGCCGATGTAGAAAGCCCCGAACTGTCCCGGAGCGATGCCGCTCTGGGGCTCATCGAAGATCACGGAGACGCCCCTTCCGCTGCGTCTCAGGACCGCGGGGCGCTCGGTCTGGCGGTAGCGGTATTTGACCATGCAACGGATCTCGTCCCATTCCGCCGGGTTTATCAGATGGAGGCTGTCGGATTCGAAGCCGGCTGAAAAGAGCTTAGGGTTCGACGCGCCTTCGCATACCAAGAGGACATTGCGTTCCATGTCCTTTCCGCAGACGAACCATCTCTCTCCGCCGCCGATGTTGCCGATCCCGAGACCTCGCCTCTGGCCAATGGTATAGTACATGAGCCCGTCGTGGGAACCGATCACCCTGCCGGTGTCAGCGTCGACGATCTCACCGGGAGTCGCGGGAAGGTATCCCATCAGGAACTTCTTGAAATTCCTCTCCCCGATGAAGCACACTCCGGTGGAGTCCTTCTTTTCGGCGGTGCGAAGCCCCAGCCGTGACGCGATACTCCTGACCTCGCTTTTCATCATCCCCCCCACGGGGAAGACGGCCGAGGCCACCTGGGCGGATGAGAGGGAACACAGAAAATAGCTCTGGTCCTTTCCCGGATCGGTCCCTTTCAGAAGATGCCCGCGGCCATCTTCGTCAACACTGTTTCTCACGTAGTGCCCTGTGGCGATCTTCTGTGCCCCGAAGGCAGTCCTGGCATAGTCCAGGAAGCATTTGAACTTTATCTCCGAATTGCACAGGATGTCCGGGTTCGGAGTCCTGCCCTTTTCATATTCCGAAAGGAAGTGGGTGAAGACCCTGTCCCAGTACTCCTTCGCGAAATTCACGGAATAGAAGGGGATCCCCAGCTTCAGGCATACGCTCTTTGCATCCTGGTAATCCTGAGCCGCGGTGCACTCGCCGCCTTGCTCCTCTTCCCAGTTGTTCATGAAAACGCCCGTCAGGCTGTATCCCGCTTCAGCGAGGATGTATGCGGCCACGGAGGAATCCACTCCGCCGCTCATGCCTATCACGATATTCCTGTCATCCATCACAGCACAGTCTCCCTGTATTCAATCCCCAGCTCCTCCAGGCACTTCATCTCGTTGGGACGGCAAGTGAAGAGCATCACCTGCCTGCGGGAGGCCACGTCCCCCAGGTATCTGAGTATGTTCGTGAGTCTCTCGTCATCGTACTGCACGAAGCAGTCGTCCAGGAAAATGGGGACGGTCTTATCCTCGATGAGGAGCTCCGCAATGGCGAAGCGCACGGCAAAGTAAAGCTGGTCCATCGTAGCGCCCGAAAGGTCCGTGATGTCGGCGTAGCGGGAGCTTTCCGCATCGAAGACGCTGACATGCATGTCCTCGTCCACTTTCACCTGAGTATACTTGCCGGCGGTGATGTCGGAAGCTATCTGAGATACGAAGGCGTTGAAGATATCGGAGAAGTCTCCCCGGATCTCCTTTGACGCGTTAACTATCGTATCTTCCGCCAGGGCGTAGGCGTCGGAGAGCCTCTCGCATTCTGCGAGCTCCTTCTCACACTGACCCATCTCCTCATCTATTATGTTGAGGGGCCTGCTTCCGGCTTCCGACGCGGAGATGATCCCGTTCAGATTCGCGGTACGGGAAGCGATCTCGGCGCGCCTGGAACGCACCTCCTCCAGCTTCATGCGGCTGAGAGTGCTGTCCGTATCCTTTGCCTTCGAAGCAGTCTCCCTCAGCTCCTCCGCCTTCTCCCTGAGGGACTCCTCGGTCTCACCCTCCAGGAGCCGGCCGAGCCTCGCGGTGCGCTCCTCCAGCCTCTGGCGTATGGCGCCAAGCTGGCGGCTTATCTCTATCATCCTTCTCATGGTGTCCTCGTCCGGAGCGCCGGCTTCGGAAAGGATGCTGCCTTTAAGGCTGTTGTAATGCTTTTCCTTTGCTTCGGCAGCCTGCTTCTGGGCGCGGATGTTCTCGAGGCCCGCCTCCACCTTGTTCTTCTTCTCGGTGTATTCTCTGTAGGACGAGAGGATCTCGTCGCTCCTCTCGAAGATCCGTTTCAGTTCATCCTCGTCCTTCGCGGAGTATTTCTCCCTGAGCGCATCCATCTGGGAAAGGGCCGCCACCTCCACCGCGATGCTCTTCTGCATCAGGGTATCGAACCTGATGCTTCTCGGTTCGGTTTTCCTGAAGGAATGCAGAGCCGCTGCGAAGCCACCGAATGTTATCAGTGAGAGAGCTCCGCATACGGCTGCATACATGTACAGGTCCTTACCGGCAGCCCCGAAATATGTCAGTGCGGCAAGAGCGGCAGCTCCCGCCAGAAGCAGGCACGCGAGGATAAGGAGCACGTTCTTTCTCTTTCTCAGCTCCTCGGTCTTCCTTCTGAGGGCCTTCTGCCTTCCCTCGGCATTGATGCTTCTTATCTTTTCGAGTCTTTCGGCGAGACCGGAGTAAAGAAGGCTGTCCTCCTTCACGGACTCCTGTCCCGCGTCGAGGATATCCTTTATACGCTCTCCCTTTTCGTTGAGTATCCCAAGGGCCTTTTGGGCCTTCTCCTCGGAGGAAGAAAGCTCCTCCCACACCGTATGGGCCTCCTGGGCGGCGGTGGCATAGCGCAGGTATCTTTCATAATCCGCTTCGTCTATGGAAAGCTTCGTATCGAGAAGCTCCCTGTCCTTTTGAATGTCTTCCTTCAGCGCGGCGTATTCGTCATAACGCTCCACTACCCTGAGGGCATCTTCGGAACGAAGGGCTTCCATCAGGCTCTTTTCCCTAAGCTCCAGGGAGCGGTCCTCATCCTCCATGGCCCTGATGTCCATGTAGGCGCCCTCCACTTCACTCTTGACTCTGAGGGCTTCGTCATACTCATTCCTGAGCTCGGCAAGTCTTGAAGAGGCCATGCCCATCCTTGAGCGGCTCTGCCGGCGGGTGCCCACGGCATCGCGCAGCTTCCTTATGCGCTCCAGGGCGCCGCTGTAGCTGACGTCTGCGGAATGGGAATCCCTGGCTCTGACCAGCAGTTCCCCTATCTCCTTCGAGAGCTCCTCCCCGGTGGCGCACTTCATCTGGGAGATGCTTACTGTGTTTTCAAAGAGGACTCTGTTTATCCCCAGATCCCGGTCGACGCGGAACATCTTCGTTACGGGATCGAACTCCAGTGAGGAGGTGATGTCCCTTCCCGCCTTCTCGTCGAACATCCTGACCTCTTCGGCCTTTTTTGAGAAGTTTCTGTATACGGTATAGCTTCCCCCGGATGCGGTGTCGTAGGTTATGCTGCCGCTGTAATTGTCGGTGTTCCAGGGGCGGCAGCGTTCCAGCTCCGAAGTGTACTGCCTGTTCTTGCTGTAGGGCTTGAAGAAACCGAAGAACACCGCCCCTATGAACCTGTGCAGCGTGCTCTTTCCGGCTTCGTTGTTTCCGTAGATGACGTTGAGCCCGTCGGAAAGGGAATAGGACCGGTCAGTGAGCTTCCCGAAGCCGTTCACCATGATCTTTCTGATCTTCACTTTTTCCCACCTCCGCTCTCAAGAAGGGCATCCAGACCGCAGTAAAGGGCCGTTCTGGCCTTTTCGTCCGTCGCGGCGTCGTTCATAAGTGCCAGGATGAATCTTCCTATTATATTGTCGGAATTGTCCCGGTACAGCCTTATCAGGTCGTAGTCGGCTCTTGTCCCGTCCACAACGCACAGGTATCTGTAATCCCCTTCCATCTCATCCTTAAGGAAGGAAAGGTCCATGGAGGGATCCCTCGTCCCGGTGAGCTTCACCCTCACGTGATCCCCGGGCCCGGCGCCGACGGAGGTTCTGATCTTTTCCTTCAGGGCGCTGTGGTCAGTTATCCCTGTTATGTCGACTTCCGAGCTGATGAAACGTGTGGACGCGAAGGGGACGAATCGTGGGATGAATTTCCCGTCCTCTTCCTCCACGAGGATGTAGCCGTGATCCCCGTCCTCGGAAAAGTCCAGTGGCTCAAGGCTCCCGGGATAGCATATGTTCTCTCGGACCGCTCCCGGTTTGTGGATATGGCCCAATGCCACGTAGTCAAAGCCGATGCCGGCGAGCATCTTGACGTTCACGGGCATGTATTCGCTGCGGCGGGTGACGTCGCAGTGCAGCACCAGTATGTTCTTCTCGGATCTGTCAGGCTCCGGCACGTCAAAGGGTATGCTGTCGTAGCGTTCCCTGTCCCAGGAGAAGCCGTATACGTTCACCCCCAGGTCGGGGAATTCCATCCTGCTCATCTCCGCAGGGAAGATGGTAACGTTGTCCGGGAAGTCTATCCCTTCGTAGAGGCTGGTCCTGCTCAGCGGATCGTGGTTCCCGCAGCTTATCAGGACTCTGGTATCCGGGATCTCCCTGAAAAAGTCCGCGGCCCTCTTGATGTCGCTGCTCCTGGCGCAGCGGGTCTCGAACAGGTCCCCGGCGATGATGAGCATGTCGGCTTCCTGCTCCTTCACCTCCCCTATCAGGGATGAGAAGGTGCGCCATATCTGCTTTCTGTGCTCTTCCGACGCTTCGGGGCTGAGGCTTGAATGCCTCATATCCATGCATAAATGTATGTCAGCCGTATGAATGATCTTCAATTCTTTTCTCCTGAACAGTACGGGAGCATGTCATTCCCTTCCCGCACAGCTTTAATTATACCATACATCTTACCGGCAATATCCCATTCCGCCGTCATCCGCTGAAAGGCGGACAAAAAAATACCTTTAAAAGAGCAAAAAAGTTTGCGTTACTTCTTGCATCGGTCTATATGTTATGTTATTATAGTCAAGCGTTATTTGAAACGTTGGTCCATTAGCTCAGTTGGTAGAGCACCTGACTCTTAATCAGGGTGTCCAGGGTTCGAGCCCCTGATGGATCACCATTTTTGTATCCGGGCCTTTTTTCAAAGGCTTTTTTTGTTTTTAATCATTCCCTAATCGACTTTTGCATATGCACGTATGGTAAGATTAAAGCAGACTAAAGTAATGCAAGGAGGTATGCTCCATGTTTTGCAAATATTGCGGAAAACAGCTGTCCGACGACGCTGAGTTCTGTTCGGGCTGCGGCCGTCCCACAGGGGTAAAGCGGGTGGTCACAAGGCCCTCCCAGCCCGCCGCAGGCAATCCCGCTTCCGGAACATATCCGGCGCGGCCGGCACAGAACCAGAATCAGGGATCGGTGCCCCCGGGATACACCGGGGTGAACACAGGTTACAGTGCGCCCCGCCAGAGCGTCCCGACGCAGCGGACCTACGGCCCACAGGGCGGTTACCGGAACGCGGGAGGCTATGCGCCACAGGGAGGGTACTCTCCCCAGGGTGGTTATCAGAACGCGGGCTACGGCTACCAGAATCCCTATCAGCAGCCCGTCAGGAAAAGAAAGAGTCCTCTTCTGTGGATCATCGCGGGCCTTCTGGTCATCGCGCTGCTCTCCGGCGTCGCGGGAAACTTCTTCGGCACGGATGACAGTTACAGCTCCCATTACGGACATCATTATTATTCGGGAGGAAACAATAACTCCTCAGGGTCGGGCTCCACTTCGACGCCCACCGGCACCCCCACAGCCACCGGAACGGGGATCTACTCGACGGACCTTCCGACAGCGGGGCTTCGTAACTTCTACGTAAACACAGCAAATGCCCAGAGCGCCACGGTCATGATCTACATGGTGGGAAGCAACCTCGAATCCCAGAACGGATGCGGAACGGCCGACCTCATCGAGATCGCCAACGCTAACTTCGGAGACAATGTCAACGTGGTCGTACAGACGGGCGGGACCACCTACTGGAAGAACGACGTCATGGATGACGGGACCGTACAGAGATGGGAAGTGAAGAACGGCAAGTTCACGGAACTGGAGGACCTGGGCAAGCAGAGGATGCTGGTCGATTACTCCCTCAGTGACTTCATCACCTTCGCGGCGGACGAATACCCCGCTGACAGATATATTCTTATCATGTGGGATCACGGCGGAGGAAGTCTCTACGGCTTCGGCTATGACGAGCTGTACACCAACGACACGATGTTTCTGACCAACATCTATTCGGCTCTGAAGATGTCAAACGTCAAGTTCGACTTTATCGGATTCGACGCATGTCTGATGGCTACGGTGGAGACCGCCCTTGCCATGGAGCCCTTCGCGGACTATCTGATAGCCAGTGAGGAGACTGAGCCCGGCGGAGGCTGGTACTACACCAACTGGCTCACGGAGCTTTCCCGCAACACCTCCATCAATACCGTCGAGCTTGGCAGGATGATTGTCGACGATTTCATAGAGCACAGCACCAAGGATGACACCCTCTCTGTGGTGTCCCTCCGGGAGATACCCAGGGTATACAAGGAACTCAGCAGCTTCCTGGAGAACGCGAGGAGCACCGTGCTCCCGATGGACTACACCATCATCTCCACCGCCAGAGCCAACGCAAAGGCCTACGCAGACGGTGAATATGATCTGGTGGACATACTGGATTTCTCTGGCCGCGTCACCTCCATCGATTCGGAGGCTCTGAGCGAAGCCATCGCCAGCGCCGTCAAGTACCGCAACAACTGCGCCATCCAGGGCTCCTGCGGACTGTCCATGTACTTCCCCTATACGGATCTGGATGTCTACAGCTACGCCAGGAACATTTTCAGCCAGGTGGGTTATTCCGGAAGCTGCCTGAGCTTCTTCGATGACTTCGTGAACGTCATGGTCCATGGCCAGGTGCCCACCTACCGTACCACGGGTGACGACAGCGTCACCGTGTATGAATCGGGCGTAACGGACTATTCGGGGGAGGAATGGTACGACGCCACTGTCATAACCCATGACACCACCACCTTCAGCATCCAGGACAGAATGGAGCTGGTTCTGGGCGATGACGGAAAGTACGTTCTTGCCATCTCGGACGAGGACTGGGACGCCATAACCAGCATACTTCTGGAAGCCATGTACGATGACGGCGAAGGCTATATCTACCTCGGCAGCGACCAGTATTTCACCCTCGACGACGATGACAATCTGATAGTCGACTACGACAACACCTGGGTCGCGCTGAACGGCCGTGTGGTGGTGTATTACGCCAGCTCCATCCAGCACCGCGAGGACGGCACATCGGTGTTCACCGGAGTGGTGCCCGCCGTGCTCAACGATGACACCGACATCGAGATCATGCTGAAGTACGATGCCGAGAATCCGGGAGGCTATGTGGAGGGCTACCGCTACAAGTCGGATGACTCCAACGTGCAGAGCCGAAACTACCTGCAGTTCGAGGAGGGCGACAAGATCGACTTCACATGCAGCTACTACAAATATGACGGCACCTATGACGCGGATTACATCCTCACTGACAAGACCATCGTCTACGATCCTGCCGAAGGTCTGACCACCAGCTACGAGGACGTGGGCCCCAACCCCGTGAGGATCTGCTACAGACTGACCGACATCTACTGCAACGAATACTGGACGGAAGAGCTGATCTACCGTTAGAACCGGAGGTTAAATATGTACCGTATCAACATCCTCGAACAGGACGGCCACTTCGAGATAGAACTGGAGGAGAAGCCTTCTGCCTCCGGAAGGGATCACCACATAGTCCATACGGAGGAGCTGGATGACCTGCTGGCAGCAAAGAAGCGCTACCACATGCTCCGCACCTTCGATGACGACATGATCCGTTCCATCGTCAGCAGCGCTTCCGCTGCCAGGCCGGAGGTGGAATCCGCGCTGGATACGATCCTGGGAAGAAAACTCAAGAAGAACGTCACCATGCACGTAAAACCGTAACGCAAAGGCCCGGGAACATCCCCGGGCCTTTGTCATCCAAAAGCATGATTTTTCCCAAAACCGCTTGAAATCAAAGCATTTATGGTATATACTTATTCAGTCGCTGATGTAGCTCAGTTGGTAGAGCAGCTGATTTGTAATCAGCAGGTCGTGGGTTCGAGTCCCTCTATCAGCTCCATTTTAGAGCTTACCTAAGCCATTTTTCGTACAGTGCGAAAAATGGCTTTTTCTATTGCGTACACGTCGCGTACATTTTTTTCAGGCGTCTTTTTACCTGTTTTGGGTCAGACTGGTCCAAGATATAACAGGTTGGAACGCCTGGGATAGGGCCGACTTGGACCCCCTGTCCCAAGATGTCAGTGCAGCCTCAACTTTCCCCAAACTATCCCAAATTATTCCATCATCACCTGCAAAAACACAAAGACCAACTGAATTCGTGGAAGTAGAGAAAATGAGAAAATCAGTTTTTCGCTCAATTTCCTCCAGAAAGATCCTGGAGGAAAAGTACAACAGCGGAGCCAGCGTACAGGAACTCATGAAGATTTTTGACTGTTCTGATTTCCCGATCTACAGCGAACTCCGCAGAGGAGCCGTCGCTTACGTTGGCAAGAGACCTGTCTATTCAGCCCAGAAGGCGCAGGACGCTTACGAAAAGAGCGTCATGATGTTTGCCGCCGCCAGGCTGGAGTAGAGCGCATCTTCGGATGAGCTTCAGGTGCTGATTGGAAACTGAATAACCCCTCCGGCTGATGATACATCAGGTGCGCTCCGTGCTTGCGCGGAGTCGTAGTACGCGTTATGCGGTTTGCTGTGTAAAACAAGACATGACACGCTTATGAGCGCGCGGCCTGCTGGAATTCAACGTCGTGCGAAGGCAATCGCAGGGCAGGAACGGGCAGCCGGCAGGAAGTACGAAAATCAACAATTAATTACCATGCGGGCGCCGCCTTTTCGTGGTGCCCGCTATACCAATTCAGGGGGCGAAAAATATGAATAACAATAAAAAGAGAAAAGAAAACGCGATCGTGTTTGCCGTCATGAACATGAAGGGCGGCGTAACAAAGACCACCACGGCGGAAGCCGTTTCCGCCATACTTACCAGGAAGGGCTACAAG
>CADBPP010000306.1 GCA_902796565.1 uncultured Eubacteriales bacterium
CCAGGCTCCTTGGCATGGGGCTGGTTTCCGCATGGGCATGCATGATCACCCACAACATGCTGCTGTTCATAGCCTATACGATATATTACAAAAGGGTCAGATGGGCCTGAACAAAGGCCGAGGCAACAGAGCATAACCATAAAGACACGGATCACGGGTTTATGACCCGGTCCGTGCCTTTTCTTTTATGTATGTGCCCTGATCCCGTATCGCCGTGCCACATCAGTTTTCTGTGACTTGCGCTTCAGCCCCGTTTCTTCCCCACACGCGGTCCCAGAGAGCGACTATCTCTTTACGGTATTTCGGATGAAGGATCACTTTTACGGAAACAAACGCAATGGCGAGACAGAGGGCTATATCCAGTATATCCGAAAGGCCGACGCCGCCGGTGATGATCCCGCTGCTCGATACTGATGGGGAGGTGCATATGGCAAGGATATCATGCAGCGCGTGGGCGATAATGCCCGGCAGGATATTGCCGGTACGGATAAAGACCGCGCCGAAAAAGAGACCCATACATCCCGCTGTGATCACCTGAACAAGGGACGATATCACGTTGGCGCCGCTGATGATGTTAAGCGCATGGAAGGCCCCGAAAAAAACGCTGCTTATGACGCATATCCTTATGATCTGGTCTTCACGGTCAAGATTTCTCAGCATCGTGGATATCACTCCGTGTCTGAACGCAAGCTCCTCCACCACCCCCGCGGTGAGTGATACGCTCACGATCTCTAGAGCCAGGGGCTTAAGTTCAAGGGAGTGAGTGAAATACAGGACAGGCGGCGTGATGACCCAGTAAACGGCCAGAGGCCAGCAGAGCTTCAGGCCCTTCAACAGACTGCCCTTAATCACTCCCTTGAACTCAGGGGAGAACCACCACCGATAGAGAAGATAAACAGCCGCTGCCCCGATGAACATGTATAATATCCGTGTGATCTCGGAGACGCTCCCCCTTAGGATCGACTCCGCCACCATCGGGACTGCGGAGATCCCTTCCCGCAGAAACAGCATTAAAAAACCGGTAAGGACAGCTCCTCCCACAGGATGCCTGTCCGTAAGTTTGTGTTTGTGCATAGTCAGATACCTCTGTGTTTGTCTTAAGGAACGGTTTCTCACCCTTTCTGCCGGTAATTATATCACGCAGCAGACAGGTACCTTATCCATGTTCAGCTTTCTTTAAGGCTGAAAGATCAATGCCGGGCAATAGCGAAACCCGGAAGAAACCGCTCAGGAGTTTTTCAGTTCGGAAAGGATCTCTCCCGCATCCCCCTCTATGCATATCGACCTGTCTTCGATATCCTCCGCCGTATATGCCTCACTGTAATTCAGGCAGGCATAGGTCGCTTTGCTGTTGTTCTGTGTCATCTGTATGAAGGGCACCTTGATTATCGTCGGCGTATTGAAACCCACTCCCAGCTCCAGGAACAGGATCCTTCTGTCCCGGTGTGTCTGCAGATAGTCGCTGTATCTTCTGTATGCTGCATCCCATCCTTCGTCCTGCACGAAGGTGTCGTCCGACCTGAGATTCATGGTCATAATTTTCCCGCATACGGGGCAGCGCGGGAACATTTCCTCAGGTACCGTCATCGCGATCCTGCCATCCCCGGGAAGTATCAGCTCATTGTCTTCACCGATCCCGTATCCCTGGGACAGCACCATCCTGCGGATGGTCTCTTCGTTGTCATATGTCTTCCGGTGGCATGGTTCCGAACACTGGAAAAGCCCGTAGTCACCCTGAGTATAGAATAGCCTGTCCTTATCGAATCCGGCCTTCTGAAAGCAGTGGTCCACGTTCGTGGTGATCACGAAATAATCTCTGCTGCGCACCAGATCCAGCAGGTCTTCATATACAGGCCCAGGAATCTTCGCGTATCTGTTGATCCAGATGTATCTGCTCCAGTAGGCCCACATTTCCTCCGCCGGACCTTCCAGCACATGGAAGCCGCCTGCATACATGTCGCTGAAATGATACCTGGCCGCAAAGTCAGAGAAGTATCTCTCGAATCTTTCTCCCGTATAGACATAGCCGGCCGATGTGGACAGTCCCGCGCCGGCGCCTATAACTATAGCTTCCGCCTCATTTATCGCCCTGGCAAGACGCCCGATATCCCCGTTTATGTCTGTTTTCTCCGGTCTTTTCAGTCTGACCATTTATCCCTCCTCGTCTTATCGATGTGTGTTCTTAACTGTAAGACACCTCTGCGGTGTAAATTTTCTCATTGAGATCCCTTCAGGAGCTTCGTATATATCATCAGGTCCCTGTCCCCGAACACGTCAAAGATGACCTTCATGTCCGATGTGTGCTCCTTCAGCCATGTCCTGACCGTATCCACCGCGATCTGCGCCGCCCTCTCGTTCGGGAACATGAATACTCCCGTGGAGATGCAGCAGAAGGCTATTGACCCGAGACCGTTCTCCATCGCAAGATCGAGGCATGAGCTGTAGCATTTGGAAAGAAGCTCCTCGTGTTCCGGCCTCAGCTGGCCGGCGACGATGGGGCCCACCACATGTATGACCTTTTCCGAAGGCAGATTGTAGGCATCCGTGATCATTGGGACAGCAGTGGGGTGCATATAATCAGGGCCGAACATACCGCGCAGCTGCTGCATCCTGCGGTGACACTCGTTTCTCAGCTGTATGCCCGCGTAGGTATGGATGCAGTTGTCTATGCAGTTATGACAGGGCTGATAACAGCCCGTCATGCCTGAATTTGCGGCATTCACCACAGCCCCGCACTCAAGAGTCGTTATGTCTCCCTGCCACAGGTATATGCCGCTCTCGGCAGGGGTGAGATCTGTTACGGATGTGACTCCCTTACCGGAGATCTCCTCACGAAGATACTCATCCTGGATCATCAGGAACTCTTCGCTGATCTCCCCGGGCATTCGGACGTTTAACAGGCTCCTGAGAAGCTGCCTCTGGGCGGTCTCATCCTGCGGGATCTCAATACCTCCGTATTTGGGATCCTCATCCAGAAGAGCCCGAATGAGTTTCTCCCTTCTTTGTCTCTGCTGCATATATCCTCCTATCCTTCGATCAGGCTCATCCTGGGATCGATCCAGGACTTCTGGTCCGCATCATGTATCCTGTCCCCCTCGCGGTAGTTCCCTATCAGAAAGGGCGAAAGGGGATCATGCAGACGGTTTTGCTTCCGCACCCTTTCGGGATCTGCGTTGGCATAGCAGTAGCGGCACAGATGCATGCATGTATCGTATGCACCGATATCACAGGAGAGATAACATGCGCACGCAGCCCTGGCCCCCTTGCGCTTGGGGACAATGAGCCGTCTGCCTATGGCTTTTTCATAATCGCTGATACGCATGCATCCGCCGCAGTCGGCACCGTACTCTGCCAGTTCATCTCCCTCGGCGCAGGGCTTGACGGTCATGCCGTGTTCTGCTGCTATATCAATGATCTTCTTTCCCAGGCTCAGCCGTATCTCCCGGGGGACCTCCCGCGCCTCGGGAAAGTTTCTTTTCACCTTCGGATACAGATCGATAAAGCTGATGACCGCGGTCCGGGTGTAGCCGTCCAATGCGCAGGCGATCTTCTCAAAAGCCCTCAGATGATATTCCACGCTGTAGCGCTCCGAAATGAAGATAGGATCATAGCGCCATCCTATGGAATCGACTCCGACGATCTCAGAGAGCTTCCTGAAATCATCCAGTATGCGGTGCTTGTCAGGCACGTTTGGTTCTATGTCCCGCCCGTAGGGGGTTATCGTGACGAACCAGTACTGCCCGTAATCCTTCAGAAGGTCCATGTAGGGGAACATGGGCTCCGGGTTTTTCGTACAGAATCCTATCACGTCCACCACGCATGGGTCGAGGCGGTAACGGCTGACCTGGCTCTGATCATAAGGATTTCGCACGCAAACAAAGCCTTCCTTCAGCCTGTTGGCGAACCACCGGGCATAGAATGCAGGTATATCTGTCCTCTGGCCTGTATTGATTATCATGTTTTCATTCCGCCTTTTATCTCTGTTACTTTATCACATTTGAGCCGTTCGCGCCACCACAAGGAAAGAGAACCGTGTTGCAGGCAGACCGGCCGTGTCCCATATCAGCAATTTCCTTCCGTTTTCAGCGCCTTGACCTGTACGCAGACCAGGGATCTTTTCTGACCACAGAGTGAAGATGACCGCAAAGAAGACAAAAGCCCGCCGGCCCCGTATCATGAGAGCCGGCGGACATACCGTGTTCTTTCTGGATGCTCATAGATTTCAAGAAAAGTGTACTCAATTTGTATTCAGAAGGTTTGATAAAAAAGGTTATCTCCCCCAGTCCTTCCATGATACATATTGAATTCCATTGACCTTGCATGTCAGATCGCCAAGGTAGTAAATCATACCTTTAGCATCTTCCCCTCTTAAGTCTATGTACTTTTTTACATTTACGGACATTTTCTTTTCGGTTTCACTGTTACTCTTGACTTCTATAGCAAAGGTGTGTTTCCAGTCGGCAATAGTATCCACTTCAAACCCATTTTTATCTCTGAAAAA
>CADBPP010000307.1 GCA_902796565.1 uncultured Eubacteriales bacterium
GACGCGGACACCATCTTCATTGTTTCCGGGCAGGACAGGAAGGACGTGCATTTCTTAGCTGACAGCAAGCGGTCCTATGCACTCAAGCATATCGTCCTGTTCGAAGAGACCGACATCGTCGGGGACACGTATGGTGGGGTCCGTTTCTCAAAAAATCAGCCGATAAACCTTCAGTCTCCCATTAACACCGTGAGGATCAACCTGCTCTATATTGACGGTCCCGCCACCACGATAGATCCATTCAACAGGAGCGGACACACCTCCCAGGACACGAGGGAGGCGATGATCCGCTCGACGGTTTACCTCCTCATGTACCTAGTGAGGAAGAACCCCGACCGCGACTTCTCGATAGATCTCGGCGACGGGTCTTCGGGACGCCTGACTCTTCGGGGACAACGGAGCTGGTCGGGGAATGCCATCCTGATGGGCACCAGGTCATACAGCGTATCGTTCGACTGCGACGACTTAAACTTCACCGGAGGGCGCCCTTCCCAGAACGATGTGTTCCAGATGGTCGAAGAGTGTTTCGGCAAGTTCGCCCACGTGGATGACGTGTCCGCATACGGATCTCCCGGCTGGGGATTTTCTCTTGAATTCAAGGCAAGCATCAGATAGCGCCGCCACAAACCTGTATAGATTCTTCTAAAAGAAAGAGATTATGAAGAACGCCGGCATGCCGGCGTTCTTTATTCATCGTTCCCCTACATCTGAGTCAGGTACAGCTCGATTGAATCCCTTATGAAACGCTCCTTGTCAATGATCGTATGCGGGTCGTAGACCAAGAGATCCCTTCTCCTGATAGTCTGTTCGAAGAACTCGAAGCCGTTATACCTCTGGGTGATCTTCATCATGATGGGAACTGCGCTCTCTCCCAAGTCATGGATGCAGCTGACACAAAACAGCGATATCTGGTCGAGGACATGCTGGGCCCCTTTCGCATAATCATCGGCGTGGAAGACGCTATGGAAAGGAGTCTGGGGGGCACGGACCTTGTCTATGACATCCTGGATCTTGGGCTTCAGTAAGTCTCGACCGACACAAAGCAGGGTGAAGAAGAGCACGTTGGCCTCCGCCTGCCCCCTGCGGCCGCCTCTCTGGTGGTCAAGATACTCGATGAAACAGTAGAACCCTTCCTGGGCCCAGATCTCACGCACAAGGGAGCTCTGGCCCTTGAGGTAATGAAGCATGAAGGCAAAGCAGATTCCGAGATTCTCCTTGTCCGGGAAATCCGTGATAAGCTTCCCTCCTCCGGGCTGGTTGATGAGGGAGTCAAGCTCCTTCAGTTTATCCAGGAGGGGGCTGATTTTCATTCGGGGCTCAAGATAGACGCAGGCGTTCACCAGGGAGGTGACTTTCTGGATATCCGACTCGTCCGCGGTTTTCTTTTTGAATCTCGTAAATAGGCCCATGACAAAGAGGGTTTATGGTAAAGGTAAACTGCTATTCGATTACACGGTGGAAGGATTCGGGAAGGACGACGTTCTCGAGGGAGGCCGCCTGCTTGAAGAGGGGCGCCATCTCCCTGTCCTTGAATCCCGCTATTCCGCATCCGATCCTGGTGACGTAGAAAAACAGCTCGGGATGCTCCTTAGCAAAAGCGATGAACTGGTCCACGTATGGGGCGATGGTCTCCACCCCGCCCTGCATGGTCGGGATGGCGTAGCTCTGCCCCCGGAGTCCGACCCCGCATCCCATCACGGCCCCGAAATGCTGGAACGCCGCACGGGCCGCACCGCCGCCATGCATGCCCGCAAGGTTGGACCCAAAGACGAACACCTCGTCGGGTCGAAGCTCGGTTATCATATCGGGAGTGAAGGCGGGACGCTCAATCCCGGCATAGGTACGGGTCGCTTTAGGTTTCATGAGACAAATATACGCTTTTTCCAGAACACTTCACCGTTCTGCATGCCGCCCGGGCCGCGGACGGGAATCATAGCAGGTCCGACGGCGCGACCACCAACTGGTTTTCGTTCATGCCGCGCCGGACCAGATGCTTCCGGATACCGAGAAGGTTGTAGTCCTTGATTTTCCTGGGCTTGCACAGCTCGATGCCGAACTGTTCCTTGTAGATGAGCCAGACCAGTTCGGAGCAGTAGTACTTGCCGTTGTCGAACTTGAACGCCAGGTCATAGGGCTTCCCCAAATACTTGGAGTACCTCACCTTGACGTCCCTGTCCAGAACCCTCCGCTTCCTGACCGAGGAGAAGCGCCCCCGCTTGCACCAGTCCTCGACCGGCGTCAGCTTGACCACGTTCGAGGCTTCCAGGACATAGAACCGTTCGCC
>CADBPP010000308.1 GCA_902796565.1 uncultured Eubacteriales bacterium
CCGAAAAATGAAATAGACATAAGTGCTGCGGTCACGAGGACGATCGGCACGCCGCGGAAGCTCTTCGGCACATCCTCCAGCACGATCCTCTCACGGATGCAGGCCAGCAGGATGATGGCGATGCAGTAGCCGACCGCGGTCGCGAAGCCGTTCACCACGGATTCCACGAAGTTGAAGCCGTTCTTCGAGTTGGTGATCGCGACGCCGAGCACGGCGCAGTTGGTGGTGATCAGCGGAAGGTACACGCCCAGGGCGTTGTACAGGCCGACCATGCACTTGTGCAGGAACATCTCGACGATCTGCACGAGGGCCGCGATGACCAGGATGAACACGATGGTCCTTAAGTACACAAGGTTCAGCGGGACCAGGATGTAGTTGTACAGCAGGCTCGCAACGGCGGAAGCCAGCGTGATGACGAAGATGACCGCGCCGCCCATGCCGGCCGAAGTCTTGACATCCGTCGAAACTCCGATGAAGGAGCAGATGCCGAGGAACTGGCTTAAAACGACGTTCGAAACGAAGCAGGCGCTGATCGCGATTACAAATAAGCTGTTATTCATTTCTCCGCCTCCTCTTCCTTCTTATTGTGCAGGCTGCAGGTCAGGCAGTTGTGGTCGCAGCCTTCCGGCTCGCCGCTGGCCTTGGGCATCTTCAGCTTGTTCTGGATCGCGGTAAGCGCGGCGAACACGAAGAATGCGCCGGGTGCCAGGACGAAGATGGAAATGGGGGTAAATCCCGCAGGCATGATCTTCGCTCCGAAGATGCTTCCGGCTCCGAGGAGCTCACGGCAGGCGCCGATGAGCGTCAGGGCGACGGTGAAGCCGATGCCCATGCCGAGGCCGTCGAACAGGGAATCCATGGGCTCGTTCTTCATGGCGAACGCCTCAGCGCGGCCCAGGATGATGCAGTTCACGACGATCAGCGGGATGAAGATGCCGAGCGCCTCGTAAAGGTCGGGCGTGAAGGCTTCCATCATCATGTCGCAGATGGTGACCAGGGAAGCGACGACGACGATCTCCGCGGGGAGACGCACCTTCGCCGGGATGATGTTCCTCATCAGCGAGATGATGAGGTTGGAGAAGATCAGGACCGCCGTCGTGGCAAGTCCCATGCCGATACCGTTGATCGCGGAGGTCGTGACCGCCAGCGTGGGGCAGGTACCGAGCACCAGAACGAACAGCGGGTTCTCCGCCCAGATGCCGTTCCATACAAGCTGCTTGTATCTGTTGTTCTTGTTTTCCATCATGTCACCCCCTTACTTCAGATAGCTGTCGGTGTACCAGACAGCCGCGTTGACGGCATCTCTGACCGCACCGGAGGTTCTGGAAGCGCCGCTGACCGCGTTGAATTCCGCAGCGCCGGCCGCGCCGTTCTTCACGTACTCGAGCTGTACCGCATCCTTGCCGACGAACTGATCCTTGAACTCATCCTTCGTCGCGTTCATGCCGAGGCCGGGGGTCTCGCCGATCGCGGTGAAGCCGATGCCGGTCAGCTTGCCGTCCTTCGAGATACCGGTCGCCACGGAAACGTCTCCGCCGTAGCCGGAACCCGAGGTCGTGTTGATGACGTAGCCGATCAGGTTGTTCGAAGCGTCGTAAGCCTCGAGGACGTGGTCGACGGTGACCTTGTCGATGCCGGAGGAAGCGATCTCGGCGTTGGCCTTCTCGAGGGCCGCCGCCTCATCCGCAATGTACTCCAGATGGTCTGCTGCCGGGAAGGAAGCCTGGTAGGTGACCTTCGCCTTCTCGTCGCGGGACTTCTGGATCGGTCCTAAAGTGAGCAGGTACACGCTGCCGAGGGCAAGGCCCGCGATGAGCGTGATGGCGAACAGCCTGGTGGTATCCGCCTTGATGGTGGTCTTCTTCTGCACGCGGCGTCCGAACGCGACCGGGACCGTATAGTGGTCGATCGTGGGCGCGATCAGGTTGCCGAGCAGGATGGCGTAGGAAACGCCTTCCGGGGCGCCCGCGCCGTAACGGAAGATCGCCGTGATGATGCCGAGGAATGCGCCGTAGAGCCACTGGCCCATGGGGGTGATGGGGCTCGTTACGAAGTCGTCCGCCATGAAGAAGGCGCCGAAGATCAGGCCGCCCGCGAATACCTGGCAGAACATGTAGCTTAAGCTGAAGCCGCCGTGGATGAAGGCGATGACGGCAAAGGTGCCGATGTAGCCGACCGGGATACGCTGGGTGACGACGTTCCGGTAGATCATCCAGGCCGCGCCGATGAGCAGGGCGATCTTCGAGACTTCGCCGATGTTTCCGGGGATGGTCCCGAGGAACAGGGCGCCGAAGTTCACGGAATCGCCGGCCTTCATGATGGCGAGCGGGGTCGCTCCGGAGACCGCGTCATAGCCGATGTGGTTCGCCACGCTGAAATCGTTCATCATTCCCGCGAAGGAAATGAGCAGGAAGCAGCGGGCCGCCAGGGCCGGGTTCATGAAGTTGCGTCCGAGTCCGCCGTAGAGCTGCTTGACCACGATGATCGCGAAGATCGCGCCGAGGGCCGGGAGCCAGAGCGGAACGGTGACGGGCATGTTGAGGGCCAGGATCATGCCGGTGACCACCGCCGACCAGTCGTCGATGGTGATCTTCTTGTGCATGAACTTCTCCCATGCATACTCCGAAAGCACTGCGGCCGCGACAGTGACCAGGATGATGGCGAGCGCCTTCACTCCGAACTGCCAGATGCCGAACAGCGAGGTGGGGATCATGGCGATGACGACATCGCGCATGAGGTTGGCCGTCTTGACAGGTTTTCTGTCATGCGGCGAAGAAGAAATATTGAATAATTCTGCCATTAGTTCTCACCCTTCTTTCCGACCTTCTCAGCTGCCTCGCGCGCCTCGGCAAGCTCCGAAGCCTTGCGCTTTGCCTCTGCTTCCGCCGCCGCCTGGGCCTTCGCCCTGCGGTCGGCCGCGACGAGACGCTTCATCTCCTTGAAGCGCTGCGTCAGAGGACGCTTTGCGGGACATACGTATGCGCAGCAGCCGCACTCGATGCACTCCATGCCGCTCAGGCGTGCGAATTCCTCGATATCCTTGGTCTTGCCCGCCTGGTACATGAGCGGCGGGATCATGAATTCGGGGCACGCGAGGATGCAGCGTCCGCAGCGGATGCAGTGCGTGGTCTCGGAATGCGCGACCGGGTCATAGCTCATGGCGAGCAGGGCCGACGAGGGCTTCGTGACCGGTACGTCGAGATCGAACAGCGCCATGCCCATCATGGGGCCGCCGTTGATGTACTTCTCGACCGTGCCCTTCGTTCCGCCCGCGGCCTCGAGGAGGCGCTTGTAGGAAGAACCCAGGCGCACGCGGAAGTTGGAGGGATTCACCACGGCGTCGCCGCTGACGGTGATGACCTTCTGCATCATGGGCAGGTTGAACTTCACCGCGTCATAGATGGCGGCCAGGGTGGCGACGTTGTCGACCACGACGCCGGCGTCCGCGGGAAGCATCTGCGAGTTGATGGCCCTGCCGGTGACGGCCTGGATGAGCATGCGCTCGCCGCCTGCCGGATACTTGGTCTTCAGGGAAACGACCTCGATGTTCGGCTCGTTCTTCGTCATCTCCTCCATATGGGCGATGGCGTCGGGCTTGTTGTCCTCGATCGCGATGACGCCCTTCGCCTTCGGGAAGAGCTTCAGGCAGATCTTGAGGCCGCCGATGATGCGCTCCGCTTCCTCAAGGATGAGGCGGTAGTCGCTGGTGATGTAGGGCTCGCACTCGGAACCGTTGCAGATAAAGTAGTCGATCGCATCCGGATTCTTCGGGCCGAGCTTGACGGAGGTCGGGAAACCTGCTCCGCCAACGCCGACGATGCCCGCCTCGCGGACGATGTCGACGATCTCCTTGGAGGTGAAGTGCTTATAGCTCCTCTCCTTTCCGAGGCCTTCCAGCAATTCGAACTTTCCGTCGCTCTCCACGGTCACGCACAGGACCGGCGCGCCGCCGTTCGTCATGTGCTGGCCGACTGCCTTGACGGTGCCCGAGACGGATGAGATGATGTTCGCGGAAACGAATCCGCCGGCTTCACCGACCTTCTGTCCTGCAAATACATGGTCGCCGACCGCCACGACGGGGCGGGCGGGCGCGCCGATATGCTGGGACATAGGGAAGACGAAGTCGCCGTCCAGGTCAAGGTTCTGGATCGCGCAGTCCTTGCTGAAGCTCTTGCCATCAAACGGATGGATACCGTTCTTAAATGTAACAAGGCTCATGAATCTTTTCCCCCTTACTTTCTGGTTTCACTGCCCGTTTCCGGACAGCTTTCCTTATGTTGATCATTGTACAACTCTGTTAATAAATTGCCAAACTCTGCCCGCAATTTGGGCATTTTTTTCAATTTACCGTCTAAAATATAGCACATGGCCGTTTGTTTTTCACAGTACAATTTTCAATACATCTCGTTTGTTATTCTACTATCATGCATGACAGGAATTTCACAGCGTCTAATGCTCTGAACAGGTCTTTCATAGGGGGGCGGGGCCCCGGCGACGCTCCGTTTCCAAAACCGACGGCTTCCCCACCGTGGAACCCTCCGTCGGTTTCGGAGCCTCGGAGCTGCCGCCCGCACCCCTTAAAACAGCCTCGCAGGAACCTGCACCCCCCTCAGAAAAAATGGCTTTCAAGGGCCTAGTCGAGCTCCGCCGCGCCGGTATAGAGCTCGTAGTACCGCCCCTTCTGGGCGAGGAGCTCCGCGTGCGTGCCCCGCTCGATGATGACGCCGTTCTCGAGCACCATGATCGCGTCCGCGTTCCGGACCGTCGAGAGCCGGTGCGCGATGACGAAGGTGGTGCGGTCCTTCATGAGCCGGTCCATGCCCTGCTCGATGAACTTCTCGGTCCTCGTGTCGACCGAGGACGTCGCCTCGTCGAGCACGAGCACGGGAGCCTTCGAGACCGCTGCCCGGGCGATGTTGAGGAGCTGCCTCTGGCCCTGGGAAAGGTTCGTGCCGTCCCCCTCGATCCTCGTCTGATAGCCCTTCGGGAGCCTGCGGATAAAGGAATCCGCGGACGCCGTGACCGCCGCCTCGACGACCTCCTCGTCCGTGGCGTCGAGC
>CADBPP010000309.1 GCA_902796565.1 uncultured Eubacteriales bacterium
AACATCCCCACCGTATCCGTGGATCTCGAAGTAGTCAATACTCCGAAGGACGGCAGTGCCTACACTCCGGGAGAAGAGATACATTATCAGATAACGGTCACCAATAACAGCGATGAGTCTATAACGAACATAACTGTCAAGGATCCGCTTCTCGGAATCGAGATACCCCTTGTGGATGAGAACGGCGATCCCCTAATCCTCGCTCCCGGCGAGTCTTATGTGGTGCCCAACGATGAGAACGGCGAGGACTTCTTCCCGTACACCGTGACAGGTTCCGACGCTTCCGCAGGAAAGGTACATAACGAAGTGACTGTCACAGCCCATTCAGTCGATCCCGACTATGAGGAGGAGCTCACTGCCACAGATTCGGTCGATTCACGCGCTGCAAAAAAAGAACAGCCTGACACAGGCTACCGCAGCTATGTGATGCTTTTCGTGTCGCTTCTGTTCCTGGCCTTTGTGATCTGTCTGATCGCGGTAAAAAAACTTAAGAGTAAAGCCAATTAAGGCATAAAAACAGAGCCGAAGGATAAACCTTCGGCTCCTGCTTTTTTTTGAACCTGAATGATCTTAATCCGTATTACGCGATGGCTGTGTCGATGAAGTCCAGCATCTCGGCCTTGCCGGTGGTCCCGACTCTCTGGGAGACGACCTGCCCGTTATTGAAGACCATGAAGCAGGGGATGCTCATGATCCCATACTGGGTGCTGGCGAGAGGATTCTCGTCCACATCGATCTTGCATACCTTGATGTCGCTTCTGTCCTCGGCGATCTCATCGATGATGGGAGCCATGGCCCTGCAGGGACCGCACCATGTGGCCCAGAAGTCCACCAGGACGGGCTTGTCGGCCTTGAGGATCTCCGCTTCGAGAGTAGCGTCGGTCACGTTGGTTATCTTATCATTTGCCATAAATGTTTTCCTCCTTGGTTTTTGATCTAAGACATTTTACCATCCGGAGGCTGCTTTTGCCAACTGAAATCGGACAAATACCCAAGAGTTAATCACCCGTTAATCATCTGTGGGGGAGAGCCTCCCTTATTGTTTAAGCATCAAAGGTATGGTATAATCCCTTTTAGCTGAAAGAACATTCTGCTCAAAGGAGAGAATATATATGAAAGTCGGAATAGTGGGACTTCCCAACGTGGGGAAGAGCACCCTTTTCAACGCCCTTACGAAATCAGCGGTGGACGCCGCCAATTATCCCTTCTGCACCATAGATCCCAACGTAGGCGTGGTTGCGGTGCCTGACGAGAGGCTCGATACCCTCAGCCGCATGTACGATACCTTAAAGGAAGTTCCTACCACCGTGGAATTCGTCGACATCGCCGGCATAGTCAAGAACGCGGGAAAGGGCGAGGGCCTCGGGAACAAGTTTCTGTCCCACATCAGGAACGTTAACGCCATCATGGAGGTGGTGCGCTGCTTCGATGACGGCAACATCACCCATGTGGACGGAAGCGTCGATCCTGTAAGGGATGTGGAGACCATCAACTACGAGCTGATCTTCTCGGACCTGGAGATCCTGGAAAAGCGTATCAAGGGCGTGGAAAAGAACGCCATGCACGGAAACAAGGACGACAAGTTCGTCTATGAGATACTCATGAAGGCTAAGGAGACACTGGAGAGCGGTCACTTCATCGATACGGACGAGTACAGTCCGGAGGAAAGGGAAGTGCTGGAGAACCAGGATCTTCTGACCACCAAGAAGGTGATGTACGCCGCGAACGTGGCGGAGGAAGACGCCGCTTCCGGGAATGCCTACACCGAGAAGCTGGGAGAATATCTTAAGGAGAACTATCCCAAATCCGAGATGATCGTGATCTCCGCGAAGATCGAGTCCGAGCTGGCCCAGATGGACGACGAGGACAGGCAGATGTTCCTGGAGGAGATGGGTCTGGAACGCTCCGGACTCGACCGGGTCATCAAGTGCGGGTATGACCTTCTGGATCTGATCGTGTTCTTCACGGCGGGTAAGAAGGAATGCAAGGCATGGCAGATCACCAGGGGCACCAAGGCCCCCCAGGCCGCGGGAAAGATCCATTCCGATTTCGAGAAGGGCTTCATCCGCGCCGAGGTCACGAAGTATGAAAAGCTGGTGGAAGCCGGAAACGATGTCCGCGCAAAGGAGCTTGCCTACACCAGGGTGGAAGGAAAGGACTACGTGGTGGAGGACGGAGACGTCATATACTTCAGGTTCAATGTATAAACAATAATACGAGCCGCTTCTGTGGAGGCGGCTTTTTTAAAACCTTGAATCATTAGGAAAACGGACAAAACATATGGCTGAAGACTCATTTAATAACGCAAAAGAAGCGTTTTCTGTAAGAAAATTAATCAAATTTAAAAATAACACTTGAAAACAAAGAGCAATAGTGAGATAATAATAAAAAATTTCGGAAAGGAAAGCAGTTATGTCGGCAGCTGTCACAGCAATGAACATAAAGTCGGCAGACCGCTCGGAGACTATCCTCCGCGGGGTATCAGGGGATATCTATCGTATCCCCGGCTTCAGAAGAGCCATGCACTAGGCATGGTCTTGTTTGGGTATCCGGATACTTTCTGAAGAATAAATAAACCGTAACCTGTCTCGAACCGTGCCTGTGCTGGACCAATGATCCAAGCGGGCGCTTTTTTGTTACAAAAATCAATTTTAAAGGAGAAGAAAATGAAAAAGGAAGACATCAAGAAGATCGTACTGGCTTATTCGGGAGGACTGGACACATCGGTCATAATTCCCTGGCTCAAGGAGAACTATAACGGCGCGGAAGTCATCGCCGTATGCGGAAACGTGGGACAGGGCGACGACGAGCTGGAAGGCCTGGAGGAAAAGGCCCTCAAGACCGGAGCAAGCAAACTGATCGTTGCCGACCTTATCGATGAAATGGTGGACGGGATAATCGTCCCGGCCCTCAAGATGGGAGCCAATTACGAGAAGTATCTTCTGGGCACTGCTTTCGCAAGGCCCGTGCTGGCAAAGAAACTGGCGGAGATCGCCCTGGCGGAAGGTGCCGACGCCGTGGCCCACGGCTGCACCGGAAAGGGCAACGACCAGGTGCGTTTCGAGCTGGCGGTCAAGCGTTTCGCTCCCGACATGCACATCATCGCCCCCTGGAGAGAATGGGATATCAAATCCCGTGAGGAGGAGATAGATTACGCCGAGGCTCACAACGTTCCCCTGAAGATCTCCCGTGAGACCAACTACTCCAAGGACAAGAACCTGTGGCATCTCTCCCATGAGGGCCTGGATCTCGAGGACATTCACAACGAGCCAAAGTATGAGACTCCCGGCTTCCTGGAGATGGGCAATTCTCCCATGAGCGCGCC
>CADBPP010000310.1 GCA_902796565.1 uncultured Eubacteriales bacterium
ATGGCCGTCGTCATAAGATACTTCGGAGGCATCAAGCTGGGTGCCTCGGGCCTTACGAGAGCATACTCCCAGGCGGTGACGGAGGCTGTGGCGGCTGCTCCCATCAAAAGGGAGATACGGGCGGTTCCCATAACGGTCGGGACGGACTACTCAGCCTACGCCAGACTGGAGTCATACGCCCTGGGGAGGGGCTGGAACATAGAAGAGCGGGATTTCTCCGCAGAGGTGACGTTTACCGTAAACGTCCCGCTGGAGGAAGCTGACGCTGCTGAGAGCGCCTTCACGGAGCTTTCCATGGGAAAGGCCGTCCTCAGCCGTGGAGAAGAGACTATAAAGGAGATCAACGGGGAATAATGTACGACTACATAACAGGGATGTGCGTATCCGTTTCCGATTCCAGGGCCGTCATAGAGTGCGGCGGGATCGGATATGTGATGACATGCTCATACAATACGATACTTCATATAAAAGATGTGAAGGAAAATGTCAGAGTTTACACCTATATGTCAGTTAAGGACACAGGTATCGAGCTGATGGGATTCTATTCACTGGAGGAGAGGGACATGTTCAACGCCCTCACCAGCGTGAACAAGGTGGGCTCAAGGATCGCCCTGAGCATACTTTCCATGTTCACGCCTTCGGAGGTCGCGGGGTTCATCGTTTCCGCGGACAGCGCCAGCCTCTCAAAGGCTTCGGGCGTGGGCAAAAAGCTGGCGGAGAGCATCGTATTCAACCTGAAGGACCGCTTCAAGGGAGCGGAGATACCCTCTTCGGCGGACAGCTACGGAGTGGAAACCGACTACATGGAGGATGCATCCCACAAGGATGAGGCCCTCATAGCCCTTACGGGTCTCGGATTCGAACGTTCCGTGGCCATCAGGCTCATTAATGACGTGTTCAGGGAAGGCATGGGCGTATCAGAGATAATCGCCGAAGCCTTAAGAAATGTCGGAGGAAACTGATATGGCAGACAAGAGGATCGTGACATCAAAGGAAACAAGATACGATCTGGACATGGAAAAGTCCCTGAGGCCCCAGCTTCTGGAGGAGTATATCGGGCAGGACAGTGTAAAGAAAAGGCTGAGGATCTTCATTTCGGCTGCTAAGGAAAGGGGAGAGGCCCTGGACCATGTGCTTCTCTACGGCCCGCCGGGCCTGGGAAAGACCACCCTGGCCAACATCATAGCCAACGAGATGAACGTCAACATCCGCATCACCTCCGGGCCCGCCATAGAAAAGGCCGGGGATCTGGCGGCGATACTGATGTCTCTGAAGGAAAAGGACGTGCTCTTCATAGATGAGATCCACCGTCTCAACAGGGCTGTGGAGGAGATACTCTATCCCGCCATGGAGGACGGCAAGCTGGACATAGTCATGGGAAAGGGACCGGGCGCCAAATCCATAAGACTGGATCTGCCCCCCTTCACGCTGATAGGAGCCACCACCCGTACCGGACTCATCTCATCCCCGCTCAGGGACCGTTTCGGCATCATCAACAAGATGGAGATGTACAGTGTCGACGAGCTTATGATGATAATAAACCGAAGCGCAGGTATCCTGGGGGTGAAGATCGATCCCTCGGGCGCCAGGGAGCTGGCGGGCCGTTCCAGGGGCACGCCCAGGATTGCGAACCGTTTTCTCAAGAGGGTCCGCGACTACGTCCAGGTCACCGGGATCGACGTGATAGACGCTCAGGCCGCGGGAGACGCCCTGGAACTGATGGAAGTGGACGAACTGGGCCTGGACAAGACGGACATAGCCCTTCTGGACTGCATAATCAACAAGTTCTCCGGAGGTCCCGTGGGCCTCGATACCCTATGCGCCGTGCTCGGCGAGGAAAGAGAGACCGTGGAGGACGTTTACGAGCCCTATCTGATGCAGCTGGGATTCATAAACCGCACGCCCAGGGGAAGGGTGGCCACCGTGAACGCCTACAGACACATGGGGATCCCATATAACGAAGAAATATCCGGGGAAGAGACTGAATACGATGAAGACTGACGATTTTGATTACTTCCTGCCCCAGGAACTCATAGCCCAGTCCGCGCCGGAGGACAGGCCCTCATGCCGCCTTCTGGTGGTGCACAGGGATACGGGCGAAATCGAGGACAGACATTTTTACGACATCACCGATTACCTCAGGGAAGGGGACTGCCTCGTCATGAACGATTCCAGGGTCATCCCTGCGAGGATCTACGGCATCAAGGATCAGACCGGTGCCAGGATAGAGTTCCTTCTGCACAAACGCTTTGACGAGCACAACTGGGAGGTCATGGCCCGTCCCGGAAAGAGACTGAAGATCGGGACGAAAGTGGTCTTTTCGGATAAGCTCACCGCCCGGGTGAAGAACAAAAAGGAGGACGGACTTATAGATGTGGAGTTCTCCTATGAAGGCAGCTTTTTTGAGATCCTTCACGAGATAGGCACCATGCCCCTTCCGCCCTACATTCATGAGAAGCTGAAGAACCAGGACGATTATCAGACCGTCTATGCCCGTACCGAGGGCTCCAGCGCCGCTCCCACCGCGGGACTGCACTTCACCAATGAGCTTCTGGACAAAATCAGGTCCATGGGAGTCAAGACCGCCTTCGTGACCCTTCACGTGGGTCTGGGGACTTTCCTTCCCGTATCCAGCGACAACATCGAAGAACATCAGATGCACAGCGAATACTATGAGATCAGCCCCGGCACCGCATCCGTCATAAATGAGACGAGAAAAAACGGCGGCAGGATCATATGTGTGGGGACCACCTCGGTGAGGACCCTGGAGAGCTGCGCCATGTACAATGAAGGCAGGATAGTTCCGGAGAGCAGGGATACCAGCATCTTCATCTATCCCGGATTCGAGTACAAGGTGACCGACTGCCTTATCACCAACTTCCATCTTCCCAAGTCCACCCTGATAATGCTGGTGGCCGCCTTTTACGACAGGGAAAAGATCCTTAAGGTATACGAGCACGCCGTTAAGGAGCGCTACCGTTTCTTTTCATTCGGGGACGCCATGCTGCTGCTGTAAGGATACGGCCCGAACAGTTTCTTAAGCGCAGAGATGAAACAGTATACCAACAAAACCGCCGGCACGGAGCCGGCGGCTGTCTTTTGTCATGATTTGTACTTCTTTTTGAGCTCCTCCCATCCCGGTCCGGGAGGGTAGGGGAAATAGGTGTTGACGATGGTGTTGCCGTGCATGTAGGTATGGCTGCCGTAGCCGTCCACCTTGTGCTCCCTGCCCATGCTGTCCACATATGTGTACCATCCGGAGATGGTCTCGCTGGCCAGCATGTTAGCCTTGTGACGGGCATTGGAGGACTTTTCCCAGGAATCCTTCTGCATCTTCGCGATATCCTCCTGGGTCTTGCGGACATAGTCCAGGGTCTCCCGGGTCGCCTCGCGGCTGTCTGCCTCCATCTTATTGAAGATCGCTCTTGCCTCCCTGAGATCTTCGTCGATCTTTTGCTGCTTTTTTTCCTGCTCTGCGTTCAGCTCGCTGCACCATCTTACCGATCTTATGAATTTCGGGAATTCCTCAGCGAACATGTCCTCGAACTCATCCTTTGTGCAGTCGAGATACTCCCTGTCGTAAACGTACCAGCTGATGCGGTCCCGGGTCTGGGAAAGGGTGCTGCCGTCGGAGGCGCGGCTCATTCCCGGAGGCGCCATGAGGCTACCCAGAAGCCCTCCGAAGCCGCCGATCATTCCCGATATCACGTTGTACATCGGATCCGCGGGGATCTTTATGTATTCCCTGTAGGATACTATGTTGAAGGATGCGTGGTATGCCCTGATCCTGTCGGTGTTTCCCTTTCTGTATGCATACAGCCATGCCCCGGCGTCCCTCAGGGCGAAGTCACACTGCCTTATGGTATAGTCGGAGGAATTGTCTCTCTCTTCCTGCTCCTTCAGTTCCCTTGAGAGCTTGTCAAAATCGGTATCGAAGTAGACCGGGGACTTCCTTCTTTCCATGAATACCGGGGAATACTGTCCGATATCTCTTTTGACTTCGGACGCGATGAATTCATGGGGCGCCTGATATGCTCTTCTCAGGTTGCCGTACAGATCCATATCCTTGATGTCGTAGGACTTTCTCGTTTCCTTGCTGTCATCTATGACGTTCAGCGGCGCGCGGTATCGCATGGCGCTCATTTGGTCTCCCGACAGGGCGAATACCGTGAAACCGACGGGCATGCCGTAACCGTGATTGCTGCCGGTCCTTTCGAATTCTGTGCTCCAGTCATCGGGCAGGGTCACCGTGACGCAGGGCATACCCGCATCGTCCCTGACGGTCCTGGAGACGAAAGTCTTCGGCTTATCCACAGCGTCCGGGAACTTCTTCGCGAAGGCGTCCTGCTGATACTTCATGAATTCGTCCGTCATCCTCACGGAGGAGGCGAATGAAAGATAATCATCGAAATATTCGTCGAGGTTCTCCGGTGCGCAGGTCAGCATTGTGTAGTCTTCGACGCTCCACATAAGGACATCTTTGACGGAACTGCCTTCCGTGATCGTGACGGTCGCCGTCTTCTGGGTCGCCCCCAGGGCGCAGCAGTATTCGAATCCGTCGTCGCACTTCAGACGGTAGCTGTTGATGCAGTTGATGACGTTAGCCGCCTTAAGAGTAAATGAGCGCTCCCGGCTGCTCAGGGCCTTGCATACCTTCATTGCGTAGGCGTAATACTCATCCGCCGTCTTCTTGGCCTTTTCCCGGTCCTCCAGCACGTAGTACTTTTTGTTTAACAGTTCGATCTCATTGAAAACGAGCCCGTCTCTTGCATAGCCGTCCAGAACGTCAGAGATCTCCCTGTGCTCGTAGAGGATATATCTTTCGCTTTTGTCCCGTTTGCTAAGATCCCCTCCGGTCCCGTCGTCCATGTAGTTTTTCGGCGCGAAAAAGCTTATCACGCCGTCGGGAAGTCTTCTTAAGTGGACCCAGAAGTTTTGGGCCGCGAGATATCCGTTGTAATAATCCTCCGGATCGATATGTCCCTCGCTCTGCCAGAGCTCGGGGACTTCGGCCGATACCATCGGTATCTTTCCGCTCTCATCGTAAATGATAACTGACATATCTTCCTCCTGCTTTATCATTATACATTACTTTCCGGCAAAGTTTCAATTCTTTTGTCTGTGCCGTCCCGGAAGACATAGGGGACAGAGAACGCAAAAAAATCCTCAAGTTGGAAAAAGTGTGGAAATGATCCGCCGTTATAAGGTAAAATATATAATTAAATGTTTCCGGCCGTTTTCCGTTTCCCGGAGCACAGCCAAATACGGATATCTGGAGAAAGAAATGAAAAAAGAACTGTCCGAAAAGCTTAAGAACGTATCTCCCAGCATGACACTGGAGCTTTCCGCTCTCGCCAAGAGGCTCAAGGCCCAGGGAAAGGATATCGTATCCTTCGGGATCGGCGAGCCCGACTTCGCCGTAGAGGGCATCATCAAGGCGGCCCTTATCGACGCCGTGAACAGGGACATGTCCCATTATACCGATACCAAGGGCATCACCGAGCTGAGGGAAATGATCGCGGACAGACTTAAAAAACAGAACGGAATAAACGTAGGAGCGGATCAGATCATCACATGCTGCGGAGCCAAGCAGGCCATCTCCACGGCCCTTACGGTCCTTTGTTCACCGGGGGACGAGGTCATAATCCCGGCACCCTACTGGGTCAGCTACTCCGAGATGGTTAAGATAGTGGGAGCCGTGCCCGTGATAGTTCAGACCAAATGGGAAAACGGTTTCCTCATGACACCGGATGAGCTCAGAGCAGCCCTGACGCCCCGTACGAAAGCACTGCTTCTGAATACTCCCTCAAATCCCACGGGAAACCTGTATCCCGAAAATATACTTCGGGATATCGCTCAGGTCTGTCTCGGGGAAGGCATCTACATCATCTGCGACGAGATATACGACAAGTTCCTGTATGACGGAGCGAAGCATTTTTCCGTCGCTTCCATATCCGATGAGGTCGCCGACATCACCGTTACCGTAAACGGCTTTTCAAAGACCTACGCGATGCCCGGCTACAGGCTCGGCTATGCCGCGGCCAATGCCGAGATCATAAAGGCCATGTCCACCGTACAGGGCCAGATGATAGGTCACCCTTCCAGCGTCGTGCAGTACGCCGGAGTTGAGGCCCTCATGTGCGACCAGAGCTTCATAGACAGAAACCTTTCCGAATACGACGAGAGAAGGAAACTGATGATGGGGTGGCTAGACCGCTGCGGCATAGAGTATGTACGCCCGGCAGGAGCCTTCTACATCTTCGCCGACATATCGAAATATACCAAAGGAAAACCCTTCGGGGGCTCCATGGAGTTTTCCATGGCTCTTCTGGAGAAGAAGGGAGTGTCAGTGGTGCCCGGCATCGGCTTCGGCACTGAGGGCTTTATCAGGCTTTCCTACGCCTGCAGCCGCGGCGACATCGAGAAGGGCATGGAAAGATTATTCGAATTCGTGACGGAGCTGTGAAATGGATAGAAAAATAATTGCCATCGACTATATGTCCCTGCTGTACAAGGCGTTTTACGGTGTGCGTCCCATGCATTCATCGGACGGCACCCCCACCAACGCTGTGTACGGCTTTCTCAACATGTTCCTGAAACTCCTTTCCGATCATGAGCCCGACTGCATCTTCGTCGCCAGCGACGAGTCCCGCCATACCTTCCGTACCGATATCTATTCCGACTACAAGGGCGGACGGGACGCCATGCCCGAGGACATGAGACTGCAGGTGCCGGTACTCATAGATATCCTCAGGGCCGCGGGAGTGAAGTTCATCTCCGCCGAGGGGTACGAAGCTGACGACATCATAGGCTTCATCGCCACTCAGGCCGAGAAGAACTCGGACAGGCTCACCATAGTCACAGGGGACCGGGACAGCTTCCAGCTGGCCAGCGACGATGTCTCGATCCTTTACGCGAAAAGAGGCGTATCGGATACGGTGGACGTGACTCCCGAATACATCAGGGAAGAATACGGTCTTGCCCCGAAGCAGCTCATCGAACTCAAGGCCCTTATGGGGGACAAGAGCGACAATATCCCGGGAGTCGCGGGCGTGGGCGAAAAGACCGCGCTGGAACTGATAAAAACATACTCATCCGTGGACGGTGTCTACGAAAACATAGACAGCATAAAGGGGAAGCTCAGGGATAAGCTCATAGCCGACCGCGACAACGCTTACATGTCCCGCAGGCTGGGGGAGATCCTAAGGGATCTGCCTGTGGAACTGGATTACGATACGGCTGACGATTTCGACATGAAGCGTCCCGAGGTGATCGAGATCCTTTCAAAATATGAGCTGAAGAGCATCATCAGAAACCTGGGAGCCGAAGAGGAGAAGAAGGCAGATAACGCGGAAGAGATCTCCTACATCGAGGAACTGCCGCCTCTTTCCGCACTCCGGGGAAAGACCTGCTGTGTATACATGAGCGATCCGGAGATATCTTCCGATATCGCCCTGTGCTGCGACGGAAGGATATATGTCGTAAAGGACGTGTCCGTTGTCAGTCTTAAAGAGCTTTTCTCATCCGATAGCGGCATAGAACTCACCGTCCATGACGCGAAGACACTGTGGAAGGCCCTTAAGAGTAAGGGCATCGAATCCGACAATATCGTCTTCGACACATTCGTCGCTGCGTACGTGATAAATTCATCGGACGAACGCTATGAACTGCCCTTTATAACGAAGAAATATCTCGGGGAGGATATCCCCGAGGGTCCTTCGGGACAGAAGAGTTTCTTCGATCTTACCGGGGAGGATCCCTCCCTGATGGCCCGCAAGGTGTCTGCGATCTCCCGGCTCAGCACCATCCTCAGGGAAAAGCTCTCATCGGATGGGGAAGAAGCCCTCTATTACGATATCGAGCACAGACTCATCTTCGTGCTGGCGGAGATGGAGATGCTGGGATTCAGGGTGGACCGTGAAGGTCTTCTTGAGATAGGAAGAGATCTTAACGGGAGGATCGAGGCACTGACGGAAAAGATCCTGGAGACTGCGGGAAAGGGAAGGGATTTCAATATCAATTCCACCAAGCAGCTGGGAGCTCTGCTTTTCGACGAACTTAAGCTTCCGGTCATCAAGAAGACGAAGACGGGCTATTCCACCGACAGCGAAGTGCTCGAAGCCCTTTATGACGCCCATCCCATCATCCCGATGATCATCGAGCTCAGGGCCTTATCGAAGCTGAATTCCACCTACATCAACGGGATGGCGGATCTGATCGATCCCGCTTCAAGGATACATTCCAGCTTCAATCAGACCATAACCACCACCGGCAGGATATCCTCATCCAACCCGAACCTGCAGAACATCCCCGTCAGGACCGAGGAAGGAAAGGTCATCCGTAAGGTATTCGTCCCGTCGGATGAGGACAGTCTCATTGTATCCGCGGACTACTCCCAGATCGAGCTGAGGGTCCTGGCCCACATCGCTGAGGACGATAACATGATAGAGGCCTTCAGAAGCGGTACGGACATCCATACCAAGACTGCTTCCGAAGTATTCAATGTCCCCATTTCCGAGGTCACAAAGGAAATGAGGAGCCGTGCGAAGGCAGTCAACTTCGGTATCGTCTACGGCATAAGCGATTACGGCCTCGCGAAGAACATCGGAAGCACACGCAAGGAAGCGAAGGAATACATAGAATCCTATCTCGAGAAATTCCCGAGAGTAAAGGAGTACATGGGTATAATCGTGGAGTTCGCCAGGCAGAAGGGTTATGTCACCACCCTCTACGGCAGGAGGAGATATCTTTCCGATATAAACTCCAGGAACTTTGCCCTGCGCTCCTTCAGCGAGCGCACAGCCCTGAATACTCCGATCCAGGGGACGGCTGCCGACATCATAAAGATCGCCATGATCGCAGTAAGGGACGAGCTCAAAAAGAGGAATATGAGATCGAAGCTGATCCTTCAGATCCATGACGAACTGATAATAGACACGAAAAAGGACGAGCTGGAGGAAGTGATGCAGATACTGCGGGACAAGATGGAGAACGCAGCTGAGCTCAGAGTCCCCCTCATCGTGGACATAGGATACGGAGAGAACTGGTATGAGACAAAATAACACATCATTCATCGTGGGAGTGACCGGAGGAGTGGGAAGCGGAAAATCCACCGTTTCAATGATCCTTTCAAAGGAACTGCCCGGTTTTCTCATCGACGCCGATGAGATCTCAAGGAAAGTATCCGAACTGCCTGAGACGAAAGACAGGATAAGGCAGGAATTCAGTGACGGGGTCTTCAAGGGAGACGAACTCGACAGGAAGAAGCTGGGAAAGGTAGTGTTCTCGGATCCCGCAAAAAGGGCCATCCTCAACGGGATCATACATCCCATGGTCAAAAAGGTCTTCAGAGAGCGCACCGTCGAGCACGGCGACAATGAATACATCATCTATGACTGCCCTCTTCTGATCGAAGCGGACCTGCAGCATGATGTGGACCTTACACTTTTGGTCTACGTGGATGAGGATCTTCAGCTGGAAAGGGTCATGACCCGCGACGGCCTCGGGAAAAAGGACGCGCTGGACAGGATAAACTCCCAGATGAAGCTCGAGGACAAGATACCCCTTTCCGACATAGTGGTGTACAACGATTCGGATCTGGAGGATCTGAAGGAAAGGGTAAAAGCCGCAGCCGATGAGATCAGGTCAGCAAAAGCCAGGCTTTGATGAGGTTCTTTCCGTTCTCGCTTCCCGGTGCGGGATCGACCTCGCATCGGTCTGCGATACGGATCTTTTTACATCCCTGGGAAAACAGGTAGCAGAAGAATACGGAGATGCTCCGCTGGCCTTCTCAAAGGGGGACATAAGGGAAAGATTCGACATCAAAGGTGAGTGGGAGGAAGGAAAGGGGATCATATCCTTCGCCGTGAGCTATGCTCCCTCGGATAAAGGCAATAAGGATCCCGGGTCTGTCAGGGTATGCAAGGCCTCCTGGGGGGAGGATTACCATGAAGTCCTTAGGAGAAAGGGAGAGGAGTTGATGAAGCTCTTCACCGGAACATATCCCTGCTCCTGGAAGGTATACGTTGATACGGGAAAACTTTCGGATCGCGCCTGCGCCTACTGCGCGGGGATAGGCTTCTACGGAAAAAACGGATTCATCATCTCGCCGGAATACGGAAGCTTCATTTTTCTCGGACATATCCTGACGGATATCCCCCTAGAGAAAAGGACCGATCCCCTTGAAAACCTGTGCGGTGAATGTGAAAAGTGCCTGAAGATATGTCCCAGGGGAGCTCTCGGGAAGAAAAAGTGGGTGGACTATGAGAACTGCGTCTCCTATCTTAACCAGAAGGGCCGCTCATACGAAGAGACCGACTACATCTACGGATGCGATCTGTGTCAGAACGTCTGCCCCTTCAATGAAAGGGCTCCGAAGGACCTCCATGACGAATTCAGTTTCCCGAAAGCTCTTTGCTATCCCGATCCCCGGGAACTGGTAAACATGGATGACGATGAATTCAAAAAGCTGTACGGCAATAGCGCCCTGGC
>CADBPP010000311.1 GCA_902796565.1 uncultured Eubacteriales bacterium
AGCGGGCAAGTGTCTGCCCTGTGTCCGCGTAAGCGGCACGAAGCCGCCGCCTCTAAGCTTTAAGCGTAGGCGGGGGTAGTTCACCAGTCAACTACTTCTATGCGGCCCTCTACATGGGCGTCAAGATTCATGTGAGTGGAAAGATATTCCTCCAGTATGTTGTTCACGCTGGTGGCCACCACCCTGGGTTTCATGTTCTGCTTTACCTCCTCCAGGGGCACGCCCAGGAACTCATCGAAATTCTTGTAGTGATAGTTCTGAAGGGCGATCTTCAGCCTCATGTCGTCCGTTATGTCCTCTCCGTTGAACTTGAATTCCAGCAGTTCATGACGGCTCCTGGACCAGAGGATCCTTACCCCTTTGGAGAACTGGTAAAATTCCGTATCCCCCTGCCAGGCCTCGTCCCTCATGATGAAGGTGACCATCCTTCTGAACTGTTCCCCCGTGACCTCCAGCATATATACGTTGTCGTCGAAGGGAGTGTTTTCGAGAAGGTCCTGATACTCGATGATGGGTCCGATCTGCTGTTTTCTTATGGAACCGGAACCGAACATCATGATGTCGAAGCTGGAGTCTTCCTGCATGATGTCCGAGTAGAGGTTGCCGACTTCCGTTTCCTGTTCCCTGCAGGGATGGGTAAGGGTCCGGGCGAGCCGGGTGACGATCCTTCTGTATTTCCTGTCCGTCTCTCCCTTGTAGATATCCAGTGTTTCTTCCAGGACCGTATCCCTGGGGGCTGTGTTCTCGTTGATGGGGACCATCTGATAGCTCAGGGATGCGATGTATTTCTTGATGGTGTTGAAGGTTATGTCCATGCGGCCTATCTGGGTGGTCCCGCTTCCGGCCTGCACGATGCGTATTCCGTTGACGGTGACGGGCTGGGGCAGAAGGGTATGGCTGTGCCCCCCTATTATCAGGTCCACTCCGTAGTCAGGATCCAGAAGCTGTGCCAGTTCCAGGTCCTTTTCGTATCCTATGTGGGTGACCAGGATGGTCAGGTCCGTGGAGGTGGTGCGGTAGTTGTCGCAGATGATCCCCACTTCCTTTGCCGCTTCCTCAATGTCAAGGAAAGTCCCGATGACGGATTCCTGCCTGGTGGTGGCCAGCACCTCCTGTGTGAGTATGCCTATGAGGAGGATCTTTATCCCGTTCACTGTGATGTTGATGTAGGGAGTGAACAGCCTGGAGTTGTTCGTGGTTATGAACATGTTGGCGTTTATTATCGGAAAGCGGGCGCACTTCTCCAGGAAGAGCAGATGCGCGACGCCGTAATCCACCTCGTGGTTGCCGATGGTGGCCACGTCCGGCTGCAGCATGTTAATCAGTTCGATGGTAGACAGCCCCTTGTATTCGCTGTCGATTATCGAGCCTCTGAACATGTCCCCGGCGATGACGTACAGCGTATCGGGGTTCTCGGCGCGGGCCTTTCTGAGATATCCGGAAAGTCTGGAGATGCCTCCGCATTCCACCCCCTCCACGTCTTTTGGGAGGAAGTCCCCGTGGATGTCGTTGGAATGAAGTATCGTAAGTGTCTTTTCAACTGGCATTTTTTAAGCGCCTCCTTATGGATCATGGTACTTTGATGATAAATCGAAAAAGCGTGCTTGTCAACCGCGTGTTTGATCCGATAGCTTCTGTAAATCAGCTTAGGGTTATGGTATCATAGCAGGGACGGAGGTGAGTGAGCATGTATAAGATAGGAGTGCTGGGCCCCGGCACCTGGGGGATCGCACTGGCGAGACTGCTGGCCAACAAGGGATATGACGTGAAGGTATGGTCCGCTCTGGAGAGGGAGATCGACGAGCTGAACTCAAGCCGCGTCCATCCGAACCTTCCGGACATGAAGATACCGGACAGCATCGTATTCACGAAGGACATAAAAGAGGCCGTATCGGGAAAGGATCTCGTGGTGTTCGCCGTGGCTTCCCCCTATGTCAGGAGCGTGGCTGCCCTGGCCGTCCCGTATTTCGCCCCGGATCAGCTGGTGGTGGATGTGGCCAAGGGCATCGAATCAGGAAGCCTTATGACCATGAGCAGGATAATCGAGGAAGAGAACGAAAAGCATCCCGGACACGGAGCTATAAGGACCGTGGTCCTTTCGGGCCCCACCCATGCCGAGGAAGTCGCGGTGGATCTTCCCACCGTCATCGTTTCTGCGTCGAAGGATCCGGAGGCGGCAAGAAAGGTCCAGGAGATATTCACGACAGAAGTCATGAGAGTTTACACGAACGACGACGTGTACGGAGTCGAGCTGTGCGGAGCCCTGAAGAACGTCATGGCTCTCGCCGCCGGAATGAGCGGCGGCCTTGGATACGGAGACAACGCCAGGGCGGCTCTTATAACCAGGGGCATCACGGAGCTGGCCAGGCTTGGCCGGGCTATGGGCTGCGAGCCCAGCACCTTCTACGGTCTTACGGGGATGGGGGATCTGATCGTCACCGCCACCAGCGAGCATTCCCGCAATAACCGCTGCGGGTATCTTATAGGCAGCGGTGTTCCCGCCGATGAAGCGGTAAAGCAGATAGGCATGGTGGTGGAAGGCATCAATGCGCTGGAGGCAGCGGTGGAGCTGTCGGAAAAGTACGGCGTGGAGATGCCCATCGTATCCGCTGTGGACAGCATACTCAAGGGAAGCGTATCTCCCGAGGAAGCGGTCAACGGTCTTATGAGCCGCAGGCGGAGAAACGAAAGGGAGGGATGATGGACAAAAGGAGCTGGATGTGCCTGGAGGCCGCGCTGGCTTTGGAGACCGTCATCTTTTTCGTGGCCGGAAAGCTTCTCTGGTTTACGCCCGTGCTTGAAAGCCTGCTGATGTATTCGGTGTGTGCTTTTTTCGCCGTGTCCGGCATGGACCTTTCTGTGCGCTTAGGCAAAACCGGACAGGAAAGTCCATCCGTAAAAAGACCTTACCTGACGGTCACGCGATGCTTCGGTCTGTGGTCGTGCCTGTGCGCAGCGGCGGGAGTCCTTCTTGAGAAGTTCCGTCCCGGCAGTCAGTACATACGGGGAGGG
>CADBPP010000312.1 GCA_902796565.1 uncultured Eubacteriales bacterium
CGTCTTCGACTGGGACTCCTCGCCTCTTATCTTGTTGAAGCCGTGGATCCCTCCGAGGCTCTGTCCCATGCACAGGACCGTGTCCACTGCGTTGAGGGGCGCCGAACTTCCAAGAGTATAGCAGCCTATGTCTCCGAAGACCGTGAACTTGTTTTTCGCGAGAACGTAGAACAGTCCCCTGTGAGGGCATCCCGCGCACATGACGGGAGGACGGGCGGGAAGGACGGGGTCTTCCACGAACGCCGGCATGGGAAGGCCGAAGGCTTCCCTTACGGTGGACTGGAAGAATTCGCCGATTATCGGGAACATGTCCTTGCCGTGGCAGTCGAGGCCCAGCACCTTGCAGTGCTCCTCGATGATGGGATCGAGTTCCTCGATGACCACAAGCTTGTCCACCTCGGATGCGAACTGCCTGATCATGGCGTCCGGCAGAGGATTGACCATCCCGATCTTGAGGACGCATACGCTGTCGCCGAACACTTCCTTCACGTATTCATAGCATGTGCCGGAAGTGATGATGCCCAGGGATCTGTCCTCGGCCATCTCGATGCGGTTGACTGAGGATGTTTCTGAGAACTGTCTCAGAGCGGCCGTCCTCTCCTCCACCACCGGATGCTTCGCGATGGCGTTTGCCGGCGACATGATGTACTTCGCGGGATCCTTGACGTACTCCTTTAAGGGCATCTCGGTGCGACCGCACATTTCCACCTCGCACTGGGAATGGGCTATCCTGGTGCAGGTGCGGATGAATACGGGGGTATCGTATTTTTCCGAGATCTCAAAGGCCACGGAAGCAAATTCCTTTGCCTCCACGGGATCCGAAGGTTCGAGCATCGGGACCTTGGAAGCTATGGCGTGATGTCTGGAATCCTGTTCGTTCTGGGATGAATGCATCCCCGGATCGTCCGCCACCACGATGACCATCCCGGCGTTGACGCCGGTGTAGGAGATGGTAAACAGGGGATCCGCGGCGACGTTGAGTCCCACATGCTTCATGCAGCACGCGCTTCTCTTTCCCGCCAGGGACGCACCGAAAGCTGTCTCCATGGCCACCTTCTCGTTGGGGGCCCATTCGGTGTAGATCTCGTCATAATTTGTAGCATATTCGGTCACCTCCGTGGAGGGGGTGCCGGGATAGGATGAAATGAGTGCGCAGCCCGCTTCGTACAGGCCTCTTGCCAGCGCCTCATTTCCAAGCATTAGTTTTTTCATATCATTCTCCTTCCGGTCGATTCACTTCGTGATCTGGGCTTCCACTAGCCTGGTGCCGCCGTAGATCTCCCTGAGTTTCGGCTTTTCGATCTTTCCCGTGGCATTGCGGGGAACGGGAGCGAAGATGATCTTTCTGGGACGCTTGTAGCGGGGCAGTTCGGAGCAGAACTCGTTGATCTCCTCCTCCGTCGCGGTGCAGCCCTCCTTCAGCTCGATGATGGCCGCGGCCATCTCTCCCAGTCTCTCATGGGGCAGGCCTATGACGGCAACGTCCTTGATCTTGTCGTTCGCTCTCAGATAATCCTCGATCTGTACAGGGTAGAGATTCTCACCGCCGGAGATGATGACGTCCTTCTTTCTGTCCACCAGGAAGATGAACCCGTCCTCATCAGCTCTTGCCATATCTCCCGTAAGGAGCCAGTCGCCCCTGAGGACCTCCAGGGTAGCCTCGGGATTCTTGTAGTAGCACTTCATGACTCCGGGACCCTTTACCATCAGCTCGCCCACGTCTCCCTGCTTCGTCTCCGTCATGTCCTCGTTGACGATCCTGGCTTCCCATCCGTATCCCGGGATACCGATCGCGCCCACCTTATGCTCGTTTCCGAGCCCGAGGTGTACGCAGCCCGGTCCGAGGGACTCCGAGAGGCCGTAGTTCGTGTCGTAATCGTGGTTCGGGAAGATCTTCTTCCATCTCTTGATGAGGGAAGGCGGCACGGGCTGGGCGCCGATGTGCATGAGCCTCCACTGCTCGAGATGGTAATCCTTCGGATCCAGCTCTCCCCTGTCTATGGCGTCCAGGATGTCCTGGGCCCAGGGCACCAGCAGCCATACGATGGTGCAGCGCTCGCGGGACACGGTCTGGAAGATCCATTCCGGTGAAACGCCCCTGAGGATGACGGCGCGGCTGGCGGATTCCAGGGAACCGAACCAGTGCATCTTAGCTCCCGTGTGGTAAAGGGGCGGGATGCACAGGAACACGTCGTCATGCTCCTGCCTGTGATGCTCCCTTTCCGTCCTGCAGCTGGCCACGAGGCCGGAATGCCTGTGAAGGATGGCCTTCGGGAAGCCGGTGGTGCCGGAGGAGAAGTATATGGCGGCGTCATCGTCCTCGCGGTTGCGGATCGAGGGGCAATCCGTGGAACAGTAGCGGATGATGTTGGCGTAGTTCAGTGCGTAGGAAGGAGTATCCTCCGTCTCTCCCACATAGAAGAACGCCGTGATGTCCGTGAGTCTGTCCCTGCAGGCGTTGACACGGTCTATGAACTCCGGTCCGAAGATCAGCATCTTCACGTCCGCCAGGTCCGCGCAGTAGGCTATCTCGTCCGCTGTGTAGCGGTAATTCATGGGCACCACGACGGCACCGGTCTTGAGGACTCCGAAGTATATGGGGAGCCATTCGATGCAGTTCATCAGCAGGATCGCCACCTTGTCGCCCTTTCTGACCTCCCTGGTCAGAAGAAGGTTCGCGAAACGGTTGGCCTTAAGGTCGAATTCCTTCCAGGTGATCTCCCTTCTGTAATGGTCCGCCTTCGCGGTCTCGATGAGGGAATATTCTATCCATGAAGTGTCCTTGTCCATCTGGTTCTCGGGGTTGATCTCCACGAGAGCCACCTCATCCGGATAAAATTTCGCGTTCTTTTCGAGAAAGTCTGTGATAAGCATGTTTTCCTATCTCCTCTCAGCATAGATATTTATTATAGAAAAAGGAGTCCGCGCGAGGCTGACTCCCAGTGGATCGTTTTAAGTATCATCCTTTACCGGTCGTTAGCCTCGATCATCTCATAAAGAAATAATAATAGAGATAATAATAAAAGCCCGC
>CADBPP010000313.1 GCA_902796565.1 uncultured Eubacteriales bacterium
ACTGGTAGAACTCATAGGGCGAAGTCTTCTCGGGATCGAGCCACACGGCACCGGATACGGTCTTGCCCATCTTCTTGCCCTCGCTGTTGAGGAGCAGGGTGATGGTCATGGCATAGGCGTCGTCACCGCTCTTTTTCCTTATCAGCTCAGTCCCGGCCAGCATGTTGCTCCACTGGTCGTCACCGCCGAACTGCATGTTCACTCCGTAATGCTCATGCAGGTGCCAGAAGTCATAGGCCTGCATTATCATGTAATTGAACTCAAAGAAGGTAAGTCCCCTCTCCATCCTCTGCTTGTAGCATTCGGCGCGGAGCATGTTGTTCACCGAGAAGCATGCGCCCACTTCCCTGAGCATGTCGACATACTTGAGGTCCAGGAGCCAGTCGGCGTTGTTTACTATGATGGCCTTGTCCTCACCGAACTCGATGAATCTCTCCATCTGCTTCTTGAAGCACTCGCAGTTGTGACGGATCGTATCCACCGTCATCATCTGTCTCATGTCGGTCTTTCCCGAGGGATCCCCTATCATTCCGGTGCCGCCGCCAAGCAGTACGACAGGCTTGTTTCCGGCCATCTGCAGCCTCTTCATAAGGCACAGGGTCATGAAATGGCCCACATGCAGGGAATCCGCCGTGGGATCGTAGCCTATATAGAAACGGGCTCCTCCGTTATTGATAAGTTCTCTGATCTCTTCCTCGTCAGTGACCTGGGCGATTAGTCCCCTGGCCACCAGTTCTTCATAAATCTGCACTTTTCTCCTCCGTTTCAGGTCATAATAAAAAAATTCTGCGGACATTTCCGCAGAGGACGAATCGATGATTCGCGGTACCACCTCGCTTCGAGACCGTCTCACGAGGGTCTCCTCGGTGTGTGAATATCACACAGGCTGTAACGGGCCTATCCCGTTCCTCCCTACCTGGGCATGCCTCTCAGGAGGACGCTCCGGAATGTATTCATCCCCTTCTCCGTATATCCTTTCACCGGCCGGATACTCTCTGAACGGAACATCTGGATTACTCTTTTCCTTCATCGCTTTGACTAGGACTCATTATACAGAATAAGGGGGAGCTTTGCAATAGCGCTCAGAAAAAAAACGGGCAGAGCCCGTTTCTGTTCATTCCTCGAAGCTTTCCTTCTTGACATTCGTGTACATGACCACGTATGTCTCGGTGTTGCCGAAGGCCTGTATCCTCTCGAGAAGGTTCGCCAGATGCTCCGTGCCCCTGACGAATGCCTTCACTATCAGTGAATGCTGGCCTGTGACATAATAGAACTCCGTGATTTCGCTGGTCTCATCCGCAAACACCTTGAATTCCTCATACCTGTTGGCGGGGATATCGAGATTGATGAAAACGGATACATGCTGGCCCAGCTTGCTGCGGTTGACCATGGCCTTGTAACCGGATATGATATCGTTCTGTTCGAGCCTGCGGACCCTCTCTGCCACGGCGGGAGCGGACAGCTTCAGTTCCGCCGCAAGGTCCTTCATGGTGATCCTTCCGTCATTGCACAATATGCTGATAATCTTCCTATCGATAGCGTCCATCATGTCACCTCTAACTGTCTTTGATTCTATTATACATTAAAAAGACAGGAATATTAATGATATTTTGCTATTTTTTGTGTTTTTATGAAATATTATAAGGCAATTTGCCAATATTGCCTTATTTTATTACGCAAAACACGGATGATCGGCATTAAAGGGCCTTCCGGGAGTCGCATCAGTCCTGCTTCAGCACCTTCTTCAGGAAGATCCCCGTATAACTGTCGGGACACTGTGTGATCTCCTCCGGAGTACCGCTGGCTATGAGCATTCCTCCCTCGTCGCCCCCTTCGTATCCCAGATCGATGATGTGGTCGGCGCACTTGATGACATCCAGGTTATGCTCGATGACCACTATGGTGTTTCCGCTGTCTCGGAGCCGCATAAGCACGGAAAGCAGCTTTTTCACATCCTCGGAATGTAGCCCGGTGGTGGGTTCGTCCAGGATGTACAGGGTACTTCCGGTGGAACGCCTTGAAAGCTCGCTGGCCAGCTTGATCCTCTGGGCTTCGCCTCCGGAAAGTGTGGTGGAGCTCTGTCCCAGCTTTATGTATCCCAGTCCCACGTCGTACAGTGTCTGGATCTTTTCCCTGATCCTGTTATGGTTCTCGAAGAAGCTCAGGGCCTCCTCGACGCTCATGTCCAGAACGTCGGCGATGCTCTTTCCCCGGTATGTCACCTGCAGCGTCTCGGAATTGTACCTCTTTCCGTGGCATACCTCACAGGGGACATACACGTCGGGCAGAAAGTGCATCTCTATCTTTATGATGCCGTCGCCTGAACAGCTCTCGCAGCGCCCTCCCTTCACATTGAAGGAGAAACGTCCCTTCCTGTATCCCCTCATCTTCGATTCCGGCAGGGATGCGTACAGATCCCTGATGAGGTCGAACACTCCGGTATAGGTGGCGGGATTGGAACGGGGGGTCCTGCCTATGGGGGACTGATCTATGGCGATGACCTTGTCGATGTACTGCGTGCCGTCCACCCCTGAGCATTTTATGCCCTTGACGGGATTGCGGTTTATCACGCAGGACATGTATCGGTAAAGTATGTCGTTGACCAGTGTGCTTTTGCCGGAACCTGAAACTCCCGTCACGCAGGTGAACAGGCCCACAGGGAATGCCGCGTCGATATTCTTGAGGTTGTTCCCGAAGGCCCCCCTGACTGTAAGGAATCTTCCGTCGCTCTTATGCCTCTTTTCCGGTACGTCGATCCTGAGTTCGCCGGAAAGATATTTCCCCGTGATGCTCTCGGGGTTGTTTATAAGATCCTGCACTGTGCCCTGGGCCACCACCCGGCCTCCGTTGATGCCGGCTCCCGGCCCTATGTCGACGATATGGTCCGCAGCCAGCATAGTGTCCGTATCGTGCTCCACGACTATAAGAGTGTTGCCGAGGTCGGTCAGATCCCGAAGGGCCTTTATGAGCTTCTCGTTGTCCCTCTGGTGCAGTCCAATGCTGGGTTCGTCCAGGACGTAGAGGACCCCTGTGAGGCGGGAGCCTATCTGTGTCGCGAGACGTATCCTCTGGGACTCCCCGCCGGAAAGGCTTCCTGCGCTCCTGGTAAGGCTCAGGTATCCCAGCCCCACGTCCACCAGGAAGTCGAGCCTCTTTACTATCTCATCCAGCAGCAGCCGGGCGACCGTGGCGTCCTTCTCGGAGAGCTCGAGACCTCTGAGGTAGTCCCTGCAGCCGGCGACGGACATCTCCGTCACTTCCATGATGTTTTTGCCCCCCACGGTCACCGCCAGGGAGATGGGATTGAGCCTTTTGCCGTGACAGGACGCGCATTCCACGCTGGACATGAATTCATCCATCTTCTCCTTCATGAAGTCGGAGGAGGTCTCACGGTAGCGGCGCATCAGATTGTTGACCACGCCCTCAAAGACCACCCTGGTGGTCTTGTAGCCGGAGAAGTAGCTGTTGAAGTGTATCGTGAGCACCGTATCGTCCCCGTACAGGAGGGCGTGTATGAACTTTTCCGGTGCCTCGGACAGGGGCCTGTCGGGATCCACTCCGTAATGCTTTGCCAGCTCGGTTATTATGGTGAAATAGTAGCCGTCCTCGTTCGTGTTGTAGAACTTGACCGCCCCGTCGTTGAGGCTCAGGGACATATCCGGTATCAGCTTGTCGGGATCAGGTTTCGTATGGTATCCTATGCCGCTGCACTCAGGGCACATGCCGAAGGGAGAATTGAAGGAAAAATCCCTGGGCTCCAGCTCATGGAAGGATATGCCGCACTCCGGACAGGAGAAGTTTTCCGAATACAGCTTCTCCCCGGCATCGGAGCGGTACACCGCCAGACCTTCGGAAAGCTTCAGCGCGGTCTGCACCGAATCGAACAGTCTGCTGCGGATGCCTTCCCTGCGGGTGAGTCTGTCCACCACCACGCTGATGTCATGGCGGCGGTTCTTGTCCAGTTCGGGGGCTTCGGACAGTTCGCAGAGCTCACCGTCGATCACCGCCCTCACGTATCCGTCGGAGGCAAGGGATTCGATCAGCTTCTTCTGGGTGCCCTTCTCTCCCCTGACGACGGGCGAAAGGATCATGAAGCGCTCGTTCTCCTCACCTGACATTATCTCGTCCACTATGACGTCGATGCTCTGGGCCTTCACCTCCCTGCCGCACTGAGGGCAGTGGGGCACTCCTATGCGGGCATAGAGGAGCCTGAAATAATCGTATATCTCCGTCACCGTTCCCACTGTGGAACGGGGGTTGCGGTTCGTGGTCTTCTGATCGATGGAGATCGCCGGGGACAGTCCCTCGATGCTCTCCACATCGGGTTTGTTGACCTGTCCCAGGAACTGCCTCGCGTAGGCTGAAAGGCTCTCCACATATCTTCTCTGCCCCTCGGCGTATATCGTATCGAAGGCCAGCGAGCTCTTGCCGCTGCCGGAAAGCCCGGTGAACACGATGAATCTGTCCCGGGGAATAGTCAGATCTATGTTTCTGAGATTGTTTTCCTTCGCACCCTTGATGATTATATTGTCCATAAAAACCTCTTGGTTCGGAATGTGTCCGTATTAATATAGCACAATCGAATATATATTTCAATAAAATCGCACACCGAATAAAAAAAGCATGTCCGAAGACATGCCGCACTCAATCGTCAGCCCCAGACACTGTCCTCAAAACTTCTTAAGGAGGAGTATACCTTCTGGGAGACCAGGAGCATCACGGCAAAACCGGCATGGCACGCCGCGGTGATCCAGTCCATATGCAAAAGACAGTACGCTGCGTCAACGGCATACACGAAAATGAATATCATCACACCCAGGGCTCCGGTGCGTTTTCTGAACATGCACATCACAAGGGCCGCCAGGATCGCCACCGCCACCAGAAGGATGATCATATAAAAGCCGTCCGCGAGGACCGTGTTGCCCTCGTAACGGTTCATGAGGGAACGCAGGAACATCCTGTCCACGAAGCTTACATGAAGGAACTCCGGGCAGAGCTTCGTGCGCAGAAGATGGTCCGTGATCTGGAGCCCGAAAAGCACGGCCACGGAAAGAGGGACGACGCTGAGCACGAGCACCGCCAGCCGAAGAAGTCTTCTTTTCTTTCTGTACTTCTTGTAATTCATCCTAAAAGCTCCCCATGTACTTTATCTCGGGTTCCAGTCTGACGCCGAAGCCGGCCTCGACCTTTTCCTGCACCAGGGCTATGAGCTCCCTCACGTCCCGGGCAGTGGCGGAACCGGCGTTGACGACGAAGCCCGCGTGCTTTTCGCTCACCATGGCGTCCCCCACCCTGAGGCCCTTGAGACCGCATACGTCTATAAGCCTGGCGGCGGAATCGTTTCCGGGCCGCTTGAAGGTGCTGCCGGCGCTGGGCATATCCAGAGGCTGGGTATCCCTTCTTTTGGCCGCAAGCTCCTTCATCTTCTCCATGACGGTATCCCTGTTTCCCTCATCGAGCTTTATCAGGGCGCTGAGGATGATATCGTCACGATCCTCGGAAAAGACGCTGCTGCGGTAGGACAGGCCCAGCTCCTCAAGGCCCATGGTGGTGATGTTGCCCATGCGGTCCATGACCCTCACCTTTTGGAGGATATCCTTCATCTCTCTTCCGTAGGCTCCGGCGTTCATCACGACGGCGCCGCCGACGGTGCCGGGTATCCCGGAAGCGAACTCCAGTCCCGTGAGGGACGCCTCCGCCGCCATCCTTGCGGCTTTCGGAAGGCTCACACCGGCGGATACGTTCATGAGCCCGTCGCGGATCTTCAGTTCCCTGAGGCCTCCGATAAAGAGCGCCGCGCCCCTGATGCCGCCGTCCCCCACAAGAAGGTTGCTTCCCCCTCCTATGACCGAGACCGGGATATCCTCATCCCGCAGTATCCCGAGCATAAGAGCCAGCTCGTCCTCGCTTTTGGGGAAAAGCCCTATGTCCGCGGGGCCGCCGCAGTGTATGGTGGTATAGCTGCTCATGGGGACATCCGTGAGCGGCTCGAATATTCTCAATTTCTCAGAAGGGATATACTTTTCTTCCATCCCGTAAATAATACCATAAAAAGAGCTCTTATCATTCCCGTAAGGGAACAATAAGAGCGAAAACCATTATTTCCTTTCTCCGAAGAGCTCATCCAGTCCGTCCAGGAAATCATTGAGCTCCTTTTCCTCCTCGGTGAGGGGCTTTTCTTCCTCGGCCGGGGCAGTGAAGGGATACTCTTCCTCCTTCAGCGACTCGCCCTGGGGGAACTCCACATCCGGATCGTCCCTCATCGCGGCCTGGCGCATGTAGGCATCCTCGTATGAGACGGGTTCGCTTTCCGCCGGCTCGCGGACGGATTCTTCGCCGTCATCGCTCACCGGGACTTCTCCCGGATCATCCTGCGGGGCCTCCATCTCTCCCGCGGCGGTCTCCCTCTCCTCCGGCGGGTAGTATTCGTCGTAGGCGTCATAGGATTCGAATTCGTTCCCGGGAACGTAATCGTCCTTCTTCTTCCTGTTGACCAGCTTTATGGCGATGAATATCACCAGGGCCAGCAGGAGAATCCCGCCGCCGATGATCATCATCAGCTTCGGGTCGAGTATCGCCAGCTTCTTCTCTGAGACGAAATACTGGGAGAAGTGGGTCATGGAGGGCTGTATGTAGCCTCCCTTTACGAGGATGGGATCCCCCACCAGCTCGAAGCGGGAAGCATTGGAATCGAAGTAATACAGATAGACCTGCTCGTCGTCACTGAACACGTCTCCGACATAGATGGAGATCACGCTGTCTGAGGGGATCACTCCGCTGTGGGCGAAGTTCACATGCTTTCCCCTCTTGCCGTTTGTGCGGTTCGCGTATTTCTCGCTGTCGGAAAGGTCCTCGAATGTGACCTTAGCGTTCAGGTCGCCCCCGATGATGTCTGCGCCCGACGGGAACAGCATCCTGCATACCAGGATCCCGTGATCGTAATCGTCGATGCGGAGCATCTTGTTCACCAGGGTCACGGCCCTTATGGTATCGAAGGGCACCGTGTAGTCCCCCTCCTCGGTAAGGTCGATGGTGACCGTGTCGGCCACGGATGAGGCTATGTCCACATCCACCAGCGAAGGTCTCACATGCAGGGTCTCATCCAGCACCACCAGCCTTATGAGATATTCACTGGAACTGGCGTCCTGTGAAACGGAGGAAACGATGATGTCGTTCTGTCCCACCATCAGGCCTTCCCCTCCGAACACCTCCACCACGGCGGTGGGATCGGCGGGCGTGGCGTTGACTTTGGCGTAGTCATAGCCGCTCTTTATGAACCTGACATACTCATACTTTTCAGGGTCGAATTCGATGTCCAGCGGTGTCTCCTGGCCCTGGAAGTTCACCAGGGAGACGGACAGGCCCGACAGCGCGTTATTGTCGGAGAGCTTCTGCTCCTCGCCGTTCTCGTTCTTTCTTATAACGTAAACGGTGTAGGTCTTCTCCTTTTCGTTCTCGGCCCTGACAATGATCGGGAACACGTTGATGCCGTCCTCCAGGGGGAACTTGCCCGTGCCGGACACCAGCACCGCAGCGGCGTCTGTGACCGTCGCGTTGATGGTGACGCTGTCCACGGAATGGTCGCACACCACGCTGAAGGAATACTTGTTCTGCTCGAAATTGAGCTTGCCCACATCCACGCTGAGGCTCGAAAGGGACCAGTCGGAGCTGCGGATATCCTTTCTCTTGATGGACACGGTGTAGGTCCTGGTGCTGCCGTACTCGCTGGTGACCATTATGTTGACCCTGTTGATGCCGTATGCCAGATCCACCAGCCCCGTGCCGGAGACCTTGGAACGTTCATCGGCGACGGAGGCGTCCACGTTGATGTATCCGTCCTCCGTATCGGGCAGGGAGTACGTCGTTATGGAAGGCGAGAATCCCGCGACGGCCTGGCCGTCGATGGTTATGCCGGAAAGCTCGCAGTTGTCGCTGGCCATATATATGGCGGAGCTTGACGCGGTGGCCATGACGGTGGTGGGTTTTCTGACCTCCTGGGTCGTGGTCTGTGAAGGAGTGGCGGGTTCTCCCGGTCCTCCCGGATTCGTGGGAGTGGTGACGGTCTCTGTCGCCATGTAGTATCCGTTTATCAGGACGCTGCCGACGCTGACCTTCTTCGTGTTTCCTGTGAAATCCTCGCTGGGAGCGATATACAGGGTAATGTTGGCTTCCCCCGCTCCGTCCTGGTCGTCCCATACGACGCTGTTGCCGCTGACGGTACCTCCCGATGCGCCGGTAAGCTCAAGACCCTTGTCCGTAAGGACGGTGAAATCGAAATGGGTCATGGTAAAATCAGAAGCCACGATCTTTATATCGATGGTGGTGCTGACCCCGGGCGCGATGGTCCTGGAAGGAGTCATGGTCATCACGGCGCTTCCCACAGCGTAGGCCTCCCTCTGGGGCAGGACGGGCGCCAGTGAGATCATTATCGCCAGGATGAGCAGGATCGATATTCTTCTCAGTGTTTTCATGGTATTATTTTCCCCGCAGTAATTATTTGGTCATATGTGTACCTTTTATTGTATCACAATTGTCACAGGCCGTAAATATCACTGTATTTCTTTTCAAGATAGTCGGTATAGTAACCGGCGTCGAACTTCTCGCCGCAGCAGCTCTCGATCAGGTCGTTGGGATCCATGAGCCGTCCGAAGCGGTAGATCTTTTCTGTGAGCCAGTCCTTCACGGGAGCTATGTTGCCGGATGCCACGCAGCCTGAGAAGTCCACGTCCTTTTTAAGGGACGAGAGTATCTGCAGGCTGTAGGCGTTGCCCAGGGCGTAGCTGGGGAAGTATCCGAAGCTTCCTCCGCTCCAGTGGGAATCCTGAAGCACTCCCCTGGTATCGTCGGGGACCTCTATGCCCAGGTACTTCCTGTAGAGGCTGTTCCATTCCCCGGGCAGATCATGCACCTTCATGTCGCCGTCGATAAGGGCCTTTTCCAGCTCATAACGCACCATCACGTGCAGTGAATATGTCAGTTCGTCCGCCTCCGTACGGATAAGGGTCGGCATGCTCACGTTTGCCGCCTCATACAGGGCGCGGTCCGTCGCCTTCTCAAGGGAGGGGAAAAGCTCCCTGAAGGTGGGAGAGATATAGGAGATGAATTCCTCGCTGCGGCCCACCAGGTTCTCCCAGAACCGGGACTGGCTCTCGTGCATAGCGCAGGATGCTCCTCCCGCCAGGGATGTGAAGCTGTATTCGTCGGCGTAGCTCATCTCATATATGGCGTGGCCTCCCTCGTGCATGACGCTGTACATATTGTCCAGGAAATCATCGTCATGATATTTCGTGGTGATCCTGACGTCATATTTGTTGAAGCTCTCTGTGAAGGGATGCTCCGTCTCTCCCAGCACGCAGCGCTTCGGATCGATCTGAAGATAGTCCATGGCCTTGCGGGAAAGGATCCTCTGCTTTTCGATGGGGAACACTCCCTCTATGACGGAATGGTCCACCCGGTCCTGCACCTTTGCGATCTCCTTCACCAGAGGGGAGATGGCGCTCCCCAGGCGGCTGAAGAAACCGTCCAGCATGGCTGTAGTGACTCCCCTGTCATACTCGTTGAGGAGGGTGTCGTAGCGGCTGGAAGAGGCGGGATCATACCACTCGGCGATCTTCCTGTTGAAGGCGACTATCTTCTCCAGTATCGGTTCAAAGGCGGGGAAATCGTTGTCCGCCTTTGCCCTGTGCCATACGGCGTCGGCTTCGTTCAGGAGCATCGTGTACTCCACGTATTCGTCCTTGGGGATACAGCGGTCCTTGTCGTACTCTTCCTTGAGAAGCACGACCTCCCTTCTTACGGCGGGATCCTCTATACCATCAAGATTCGAGCTGAGGAATTCCAGCAGCTCCCCGGTATCATCGTTTATGAACATGTCATAGGAATCCTCGGAAAGGATCCCCAGGGTCTCTCCCCTGCCCATGTAGGACTCAGCGGGAGCCACCGTCATGCCGTCCACCGAAAGCAGGGACATGGCATGGCCGTATGCCCATCTGCGTCTCTCGAGCTTCTTCATTTTTTCACATGCCTGTTTTATATCCATATGTGCTCTCCTTTATTCTTGCTATTCGGAAGATAATAGTATATAATAATAATTGCCGAAGGACGTTAAACTTATTTTGAACCTACACTTTATTTAAGGGAATTCGCGTTTCCATTCCTATGGCGTGCCCGCTCGAGAGGGATTACAGAAGTCTGGAACAGATAACCCACCTGGCGGATTGCTAGGAATCAAAATAAATGTGTCTTTCGGTTCTTTTTTTATATTTTTTCCACTATCACAGTGCTGTCGTTGTCGGCACAGAGGATCCTGACGCAGCTGCCCGCGGATATGGCCTCATCGCCCTCCGTGATGGCATGGCACACGGCAGCGGAGCCGTCATACTCAAAGCTCACTTCCCCGCCCTTTCTCCTCTTCGAACCGATGTCCTTCGTGACCGTGCCCTCGATGTCGTTGATCTCGGGAAGGAACAGCCTTGACTTCGCGCTCCTCAGAGCCTTCACATAGGAAAGGTTGGAGAGGCTCACCTCCGCGATGGAGGCGAAGGATATGCTCATGATGAGACTCAGGGATGACGGATAGCTTCCCCTGGAAAACAGGAAATATGAGGCGCCGAATACCAGGGCTCCTCCAATCACCCCGGCGGCGCTCACGAAGGCGGGCTCCAGGGGCTTCACGGTTTTTCTGTCGCTTTGTTTATCCATTTGTCACCTCGAAAAAAAAGACCGTACTGACAATGCCAGTACGGTAGATATCTTACTTATCTTCTTCTGTTTCGTCATCATCGATGACTATCTCATATTCATCGTCCTCGTCGGCTTCTTCAACGTCCTGGCTGACCTTCTCGGACACTGCGTCTATCTTGATCTCCGCAAGGACCTTGTCCGGTGAGAGCTCAAGGATGATCCTGTCGTCCTTAACGGATTTGATGGTCCCGAAGAATCCTCCGATAGTCATTATCTCATCGCCCTTCTTGAGGGAATCCAGCATCTGCTTTCTGAGCTGCTGCTGCTTTTTCTGAGGCTTGGTGACTGTGAAGTAGGGTACCACGAACATCACTACCACCAGGATGATCAGTAACATTGTCTGTTGATTCATTTGGTTCGTCGGCGCTCTCCGTCGGGATACGCGCCATTCTCCTTTCAAAATGTGATATTATTGCCGCCCGCCGGGGCGTCCATCTTTCAAGAAGGATAGATGTTTCCTCCCGTTAATCTGTCAGTTATTATACCATGCTTTCTCTGTGTTCCGTTTGAATTCGGCAAAATTATTATTAATAATGCTCTCGCGCATATCTTCCATGAACTTCTCGGTGACAGCGATGTTATGCAGAGACAGCAGCATCGCGGCCTCTATCTCCTGGCAGTTCACCAGATGCCTCAGATACGCCCTGGTGTAGTTGCGGCAGGTATAGCAGTCGCAGTCGGGATCCAGGGGCGTGAAGTCCTCGATATATCTGGCGTTGCGAAGATTGATGCGCCCGCCCTTTCTCGTCAGGGCGGTGCCGTTGCGGCCCATGCGGGTCTGCATCACGCAGTCGAACATATCCACTCCGCTGGCGACGCCGTTGAGAAGGATATCGAAGCTGCCCACTCCCATAAGGTAGCGGGGCTTATGAGCAGGCATCATCGGCGCGGTGTAGTCGAGAAGCTCGAACATCAGATCCTTCGGTTCCCCCACGGAGAGCCCTCCTATGGAAAAGCCGGGCAGATCGTGGGCGCAGGTCTCCTCCACGGAGATCTTTCTGAGGTCCTTGTACATCCCGCCCTGGACTATGCCGAACAGCGCCTGGGGGCCCGCCGGATCGTACACGCTTATGCAGCGCTCGAGCCATCTCAGAGTGAGATGCATGCTCTTTTCCGTGTAGTCATGTTCCGCGGGATAGGGCACGCACTCGTCGAAGGCCATCATGATGTCGCTTCCGAGGGCCTGCTGGATCTGTATGGACTTCTCCGGGGAAATGAACCTGCGGCTCCCGTCTATGTGGGAGCGGAACTCCACGCCTTCCTCGGTGATGTTGTTGATCTTGCCCAGGGAAAACACCTGGAACCCGCCGCTGTCCGTGAGTATCGGGCGGTCCCAGTTCATGAAGCGGTGCAGTCCGCCCGCCTTTTTTACTATGTCCTCACCGGGTTTGAGATGAAGATGATATGTATTGGACAGGAGTATCTGCACACCGTGCTCCTTCAGGGCCTCGGGCAGCACCGCCTTTACGGACGCCCTGGTGCCCACCGGCATGTATACGGGCGTTCTGATGTCCCCGTGGGGGGTGTGCACTATCCCGGCCCTGGCGTGGGTGTCGGGATCCTGCGCTATAAGTTCGAATGTTACGTTGTTTTCCATGATGTATGCTCTCAGGCCTCGTCGGTCTGATCGTAGCCGAACTCCTTAAGATCGTATTCCTTTTCCCTCCAGTCGTCCCTGACCTTTACCCATACGTCAAGGTTTACCTTCATGTCAGTCATCTCCTCCATGTCCACCCTGGCCCGGGAAGCGATCCGCTTGAGCATCTCTCCCCCCTTGCCTATGATTATCGCCTTGTGAGATTTCTTCTCACAGTAGATGACGGCCTCGATATCCAGGATGTTGCCCCTCTCCTGCATTTTGGATATCTCCACGGCCACACCGTGGGGGATCTCGTCGGAGAGCATCCTGAGGATCTTCTCGCGGAGGATCTCCGATACGAAGAACCTCTCGGAACGGTCGGTGACCATGTCTTCCGGGAAGAAGGGCTCTCCCTCGGGCAGGTACTTCTCTATCACCTCCACCAGGGTGTCGATGTTGATCTTCTTCCTGGCTGAAACGGGTACTATCTCGCTGATCTGGGGGTAGGAAGAGTACATCTCGATCTTTCTGAGAACTTCCTCCCTTTTGATGCGGTCTATCTTGTTGATCACCAGGATCACCGGGCACGGCGGATCGGCCAGTGTCTCCAGTATCCTCATGTCTCCCCTGCCGATGGCCATGTCCTCCTCCACCAGAAAGAGGATCACGTCCACGTCCCTGAGGGTGGAAAGGGCGGCTTCATCCATGTATTCTGAGAGCCTGTTGTGGGAACGGTGCAGTCCCGGAGCGTCCAGGAAGACCATCTGGGAGCGCTGTGTGGTGCGTATGAGCCTTATGATGTTCCTCGTGGTCTGGGGCTTGTCCGACACTATTGAGAGCTTCTGTCCCACCAGGGCGTTCAGAAGAGTGGATTTGCCCACATTGGTGCGGCCTGCCACCGCCACGAAGCCGGAACGGAAGGGTGCTTCACTCAAGGTCGATACCCATATCCTTTCCCCGGAAACCGTGGGGCAGCAGTTCCCTGAAGGGACACTTCTCCCACTCGCCGGAGCCTTTTATGACGATGACCTCGAAGTCGTCATCTGCGAATTCGTTGAGGAACTGCCTGCATACACCGCAGGGATAGGCATAGCTGTCCCCGGAGCAGGCGATGGCAACCTTCACGAAGTGCCTCTCCCCCTCGCTCACTGCCTTTACGGCGGCGGTGCGCTCTGCGCAGATGGTGGCGGAATAGGAGGCGTTCTCGATGTTGCAGCCGGTGTAGATCTTCCCGCTGGAGGTGAGAAGAGCCGCTCCCACATGGTAGCCGGAATAGGGGCAGTAGGCCATGTCCAGCATCTGCGTCGCCAGACGTATCAGTTCCAGGTCCTCCTTACCTGCTTCCGTGCGGTCCATGTTCTTGAACACGCCCATCTTTCTCATTATCCTCTTTTCCATGCTGCGCATCTTCAGCTTCTCCTCGTCGTCCATATGGTCATATCCCATAAGGTGCAGGAAGGAATGGACGCTGAGGTAGCTGAGCTCCCTTTCCAGGGAATGGCAGAATTCCTCCGCCTGTCTGACGGCCACGTCCCGGCAGAGCACTATGTCCCCGAGGATCCTGGCGCCCCTGGGATCGGTCTCCTCCAGAGGGAAGGACAGTACGTCCGTGGAACTGTCCACGGATCTGTATTCCCTGTTGAGCTCTCTGATATGGTCCTCGTCCACCAGGGTCACGCTGACCTGGTATCCCGCCGGGAACTTGAAGAAGCCCGCGGCGGTCTTCACCGCCTTCTTTACATATTTCTCGGCTTCTTTGATCCCCTCGTCGCTGCCGGACTCGTTGACGAAGATGATCTCCTTAATTTTCTTCATTCTTTTCCTCCCTGGCGGCGTCCGGATACTCCACCCTCTGGTGGTAGATATTCAGGAGCACCTCGTAGAATTCTTTCTTTATCCTGTCGATGTCGGCGAAGGTCAGCACCGACTGTTCCAGCTGTCCTTCCCCGATCTTCTTTTCAAAAATGCGGTCGATGACGCCCTTTAAGGCCTCTGCGTCAGGGTTCTTGAGGCTTCTGGCGGCGGCCTCAACGGAGTCCGCCAGCATCACTATGGATTCCTCGCGGCTCACGGGCAGATGGCCGCTGTAGTGAAAGTTCTCCTCGCCGGTGTAGCCTTCCCTGTCGGCCTTCACCTTGAAGTATGTGATCTCGCTGGTACCGTGGTGGGTCTCGATGAAGCGCACCACCGGGTATGGCACCTTGCTGTGGCCGGCTATGGCGATGCCGTCCGTCACGTGGTTCTTTATGATCTTCGCGGAAAGATCCGGGGCCAGATTGTCCAGGATGTTGACGCTGCCCGCCTGGTTCTCGGAAAAGTACATCGCCTTTTCTATCTTACCTATGTCATGGTAGTATGCTCCCACACGGGCTAGCAGAGGATTTCCCCCCACGCTGATGGCTGCGGCTTCGGAAAGATTGCTCACGATAAGGCTGTGATGGTAGGTCCCCGGGGCCCTGGTTATCAGCTCCTGTATGGGCTTGTCATTGGCTCCGGACATCTCCAGCAGCCTGAAGGGGGTGAGCTTTCGGAAGGCGTTCTCCCAGATGAGGCAGATGATGCTCACCATCAGGGCGCAGGCGGCTCCGTTGCCGATGGCATAGTAGGTGTTTCGCAGTATCCCCGCTGTAAGGATCGACCCGCTGCGGTACAGCGTGAGTATCACCACCACCGCCACGTTCACCGCGGCCACCCTGGCCCCGGCGGTTATGATGTCGCTGCGGGAGCGTATGTTCCTCAGGTTTATGATGCCCACCGCCGAGGATATGACCACGAAGACCGCCGTGTCCACGTCGAACTGCAGGCATACGCACAGCAGGGGCACGTAGAACAGGGTGAAGAAGGCCGCCTTCGGGGCTGAGGAGTATATCATGCACATGCACATGGGGAACAGCGCCGCCGGGATAAGAAACGGCGACGTATCCATGCCTATCTGTCCCACCGAAAGCACCAGTATGAAAACGATGCCGGCGCATATCAGCTCCGGAAGTTCCGAGCTTATGTCCGGATGGAAGGTGCTGAGGAAGCGGTCGAACAGAAGAAGGATCAGAAACATCAGGGCCGGCAGGCCGAGGGACGAAACGGTCAGGTCCATGAAGGACGTCCTCAGAAGGTTGTTGTCCTTGAGGAGCTGGATGTCGTCCTCCGTGAGCACGTCTCCCTTGTTGATGATGGTCTGTCCTGTCTCATACACCACTTCGTAGACGCTGTCGCGGGCCGCCTTCTTGGCAAGGGCAGTGGCGGATTCGTTCAGGATCATGTTTGGGATGATGCTGGCCTTCACCACCGTCGAGGCGATGGCCTTCTGGGTGGGGTTGAGGCTGGTGCGGTTGATGTAGTCCTCCGCCATC